>CBDUTO010000217.1:0-2595 GCA_965370315.1 uncultured Melioribacteraceae bacterium | reverse complement strand
CTAAACCAACAAATGCACCACCCATACCAAGTGCTTTTGTACCAACACTATTAAGGCTTAATCCATTAGCAAAAGCAGATGTGCTAATTGCAACGATTAAAGCTAAACTAATTAAAGTTGTTTTGATTTTACTCATTCTTTCTCCTTATGAGATTGTTGTTGTTTAAGATACTTTTTATGTATCAGTTAGTATTTGTTGTTGCTCTAGTATGTTATTGCGAGCATCTTTTTGCGAAGTAATCTGTTAGAAATTGCCATCCTGATAAAAAGAATCGGGATAAGCTATCGTCCAAAAAATATTGGATACCTCGCAATGACAATTTAATAAAAACACTTAATCTACATATTCATCACCAAGTAATGCTCTTTGCAATGATTCGTCTAGAATTGCTGGCATACTCATGTGATCCATAAACGCTGCCATTCCAGCATCCCAGTAATACATATCCATTCTGAACATTTCACGTTGTGTATAAACAGTAACTTTTTCATCCACTTCAAGTAATAAAACTTCAATTGGATATGCTGCAACATGGTCTATTCCAGGACACATATTTGTTTCATCTTCTCTCGAAGCTCCAGCAATATTAAACGAAACTCCTTCTGTACGTGGACGAGTTAGACCTAGTAGCATTCCTTTTCCATCTTTGGTTACTACTTCACTCACAATTTTCCATTGTAAATCTTCTTCAGGATTTGGAGTCCACCGGTAATCAACGTCGTCTTCAACTGGATTGAATGTTTTTAAGTTAGCTTCAAATAATTCCTTCACTTCACTTAACGATTTAGATGATGAATAGATTTGAGGGAATTGATCTTCGTCATTAAAGAATGTCATTTGACCAACCATCATAAACATATCTTTTGATGATTCTGCCAAATCCTCATCATCACGAATAGGTTCCATTGCTATTGAAACTTCTTTACCAAGTTTTACAGAATGGAGTGCTGATAGTAATCCAGTTTTGAATTCAACAACTTTATCTACAATTTTATGATAATCTTCTTCTTGATCATTTTCATAAAGGTCATTAAAAATTATTCTGCTAATAGTTTCTGGATCAACAATAGAAACATTAACTCCACTTGTGTCTTCATAAATTCCAATACGCAGAAAACCGCCAATTAAATATTTGTTATTAACTTTGGAAAGCATATCGAGATATTGATCAGATGAAAAAACAATTAACTTTGCTTTAAATCCACAATGCTCGCTTTTATCTTCTCTAACATAGTCTGGAGTTTTTACATCACTACGGTATAGAATATTAAATCCATTAGCATGTAATACTTCTGCAATTTTTTCTTCTACAACTGTAATATCTTCTTGAATAGCTTCGTGAGTTTTAAAGAAAACCCCATGCTCAGAGGCAAGTAGGGTAAGGTTTAGCAACATTAAAATAACAACTTCTTTAATAATTTTCATAAATCAAATTCCTTGTGAAATATATTATGCTTTAATTATTGTTTTTAAAATACAATTTTATCCTTAAAATAGTTTGTGTAAAAAAATTACGAGCATTCAAACCGGCATCAAGAATTTATAAATTTTTCTTTTTCTCCCTCAAGGTAATAGTTCTTTTAATTTATTTTTAATCGATTCACATGAACTGAAACTGTGATAAACTTCACACTCACGGCAATCCCGCCCAGCGCAAGTATTATCTTTGTGGTTAATCATCCAACATGGTTTTGAAGATGAACTATAAGCATGACAATTTGCTCTATCTTTATCAGAACATTTAACAATTGCCCAACAAGGAATTAAACTCAACATTTTTCTAATTCCCTGTAAGCTGAGTTTTTCATCTTTAATTGAATACCTGATACATTTTATACGTTCGATATCTTGGTCGGAATAGAGTCGCTGCCCACTCTCTTTTTTAAATGGAATAATTAGCCCTTCCCTTTCATACATTCTCATTGTATGAACAGAAATTCCTAACAAATTTGCAGCATTGCTAATAGTATATTTTGGATTATTCAAATCTGTTGCTATTCCTTTATGTAACATTTGTTGACACTAGTCAATATCAACTTTCTTGCCAATGCTTTACGCTAATATGATATATGTAAATGCTATTTATAAAAGTGAAATTATTATTAATGAGAATTAATTGTAATTATAATTCTAAAAACGGGAAAATTCTTTAGTGGTTAAAGAGATTGTTTTGTTCTTTAATTTGGGTAAGCATAAACTATGTTTATGTTTTACAGTAATATTTCTCATTTCAAATCCATTTTTTTAGATGAGAAATCTTCTGAACTTCAAAAGATTTCTCACATGCGTTCGAAATGACAAAACTTCATGTAATTACTTATACTCAGACCAACTCTTTATGGCTAGTTTATCTTTACTATAATTTATAGCTTTTACAAATCGCTTTGCAACTTGAATATTCGTAATTAATGGAATATTTAAATCGATAGCTTTTCTTCTAATAAAATAATCGCTATCTAACTCATCCTTTTCATTGTTTTTGGGAATATTAAGGACTAAATCGATTTTGCCTACTACCATATAAGTTAAAATATTTGGTTCTTACTTTTTATATCGACTATTTAGTTTTTTAATATCAAAATTGTTTACTATGT
>CBDUTO010000216.1:0-2806 GCA_965370315.1 uncultured Melioribacteraceae bacterium | reverse complement strand
TATTGCAACTATTAGCCTTTATTCATAGCGAGAAAACGTTTTTCAGCAAACCCTATTTACTGTGCTTATATCTAAAATGCATGAAGTTTTAACAATGGTTTATTCATTCCAGTTTAATGCTCTATTGTCAATACTCCTTCTTGTATCTTCATAATATATAAAGTATTTTGACGGCAAATAAAAAGAAATTTTCATTCAAAACAAATAAAGTATTATGCTAAAAAAAATATTATCTATTCTCGTTATCCTAACATTTGGAAATACATATAATATAATTGCTTGCACTGTAATTGCAGTCGGCAAAAAAGCCTCAGCTGATGGCTCAAATATTATTTCTCATACTGATACTGGACAAGATTCAAGAATATTTGTTGTTCCAGCTCAAACATTTAAACCGGGAGATCAGGCAGCAGTTTATTGGGGAATTCAAGATGCCAAAAATCCATTAAGAGATGATGGCAAGATTTTGGGTTATATTCCTCAGGTTGAAAAAACGTTTAAGTATTTCCAGTCAGCATATTCGCATCTTAATGAGCACCAGCTTGGAATTGGCGAAACTACCACTGGCCAACGTAGTGAACTAATTTGTACTCATGAAAATGGCGAACAAATAATGACCATTGAACAAGCCCAGATTTTTGCTTTGCAGAGATATAAAAGTGCCAGAAAAGCTGCTATGTTTATTGGTAATTTAATGACAAAGTATGGATTTTTACCCTCGAGTGGTACTGGTTCTGAAACTCTTGTAATTGCTGATACTGATGAAATTTGGATTTTTGAAGTTTTTGGAGTTGGACCAGGATGGAAAAGTAAAAGTGGGAAACCTGGAGCAATTTGGGCTGCTCAAAGATTACCTGAAGATGAAGCCACGATTATACCAAATTACAGTATAATCAAAGAAATTTATGAGGATGATGAAGAAAACTTTTTGGTTTCAGATAACTACAAACAAGAAGCAATTGATCGAGGCTGGTACGATCCCTCTTCAAACAAACCATTTATTTGGCAAGAAGCGTATGCACCATTACCTAAAGAAGCCGCAACTGGACGCTTCTGGCTTTTCCATCAAACTTTTGTGCCAAATCTAAAAGAATGGCCTGACCGTTTCATGAAAGAAGGTGATTTCTATAAAGGAATTATTCCATATTTCCAGGTTATTGAACCATTATCAATCTATCCATTTTCAGTTAAGCCAGAAGAAAAGATTTCGGTGAAGGACGTAATTGCATTTCAGCGTTCAACATTTGAAGGTACTATTTACGATATGACTTCTGGTCCCGAATGGCTTGTTCCAGATGGAAAAGGAAGCTATGTTAAAAGTCCATTAGCAACACCATTTCCGAGCAGAGATCTTCGCAAACTAATGAAAATAACATATCGCCGTCCAGTTGCTAGGCATCGTGGACATTATGGAATGGTTCTTCAGCTTCGTGATTGGCTGCCCAACGAAATAGGTGGTGTTTATTGGGTGTATCTTGATAATCCATACTTTAGTCCTTATGTTCCTATTTATGCTGGAAATCTATCGGTGGATGAATCATACAAAACATATGATCCAACCAAGTATGATGAAAACTCTGCACGCTGGGCAATTGATTTTGTTGATAACCTGGCAAACTTGAAATTTCAGAAAATAGCTGAAGATGTAAAAACAGTAAGAACTCCATTTGAAGAAAAAATGTTCAATCACCAAGCTACTCTTGAAGAGGAAGCTTTGAAACTTTACAAAAATAATCACGAAGATGCACAAAAATATTTAACAAACTACTCCAATGGATTAATGCAAGACGTGACAAAAATGTTCATTGGACTGAGGAATGAAATTATTACCAACTATACAAACAATCATGAATAGCATTTCATTTATGAGTATGGCAATTAATTTGCAATAAATCTGGGAGTAGAAGATTGATAGGAAACACTATCTGTCGGGGTAGAGAATAGTTATATGTGCAATCTAATAATTTTATCAATAGAGTGTGGTTAATGAAAAATCCAATGAAAAGAATATTAGTATCAGTTAGTGTAATGGTTTTAGGATTGAGCAGTTTATCTTTTGGACAAAAAGAATTTATCAATGTGAATGGAAAGAAGGTTGAAATATTCATAGCTGGCTTAGAGAACAAACAGAAGGATAAACCAGTAATTGTATTTGAAAATGGTATGGCAAGCAAATATGGTAATTGGGAAACTGTTATTGCTGAAGTATCTAAAACATCTACAATATTTTCTTATAACCGACCAAGAATTGGAGAATCTGAAAATGATAATATTCCGCCAACCACTAAACATATTGTAGAAAATTTAAGAACGATGCTTTTAGAAAAAGATATTAAGCCTCCATATTTGTTAGTATCTCATTCTTTTGGTGGAGCATACATAAGAAGTTTTGCTTCATACTATCCAGATGAAATTGCCGGACTTATTTTTGTTGATCCTATTGATTTCACAAAAAAGAAGGGGTATGGAGATCTTCCATATTTAGAAATTGGATTAACGCAGCATCAAATCGATTCTATGTTCGCAAAGCCTTATGATAATTTCAAAGAGAAACTATATGCCGAAATGCCAAATTTTTATGTAGAAGAAGTGAAAATATCATCAGAATTAACCGCAACTGAATTTGAAGAATGCAATAGCACCCCTTTACCCAATGTCCCAGTTCATTTTATTATGGCGGGTGGTTATTCAACTGAGGGTGACGATAGAGGAGAAACAATCTTTGATAAGGAAAAATTATTTAGAGTTAATAATAATAGCTAAGTTCTAATTTACATTGTAATTTTTCGTATCTTTGCATCATGAA
>CBDUTO010000215.1:0-3164 GCA_965370315.1 uncultured Melioribacteraceae bacterium | reverse complement strand
TAACCCCTTTTAGGGGTAAGCCAAGACCACCTTCTTAGAGGGTGGATTCTTTATTCGCATAAACCCAAGTTGTTCATCTCCAGTTTTAATTGAGTTGTAATAATTATCTCTATCTTTTCTGCTAGTACCTTTAATGACAATATTAAGATAACCCAAACTGATTAATTAGGAAGGAGAGTAATATTCTTCCTACTCTGCCATTTCCATCTCGAAAAGGATTTTGATAGTATTTTATATGGATTAAGAGTAAAAGATAGCATCACTATGAAGAAAAAAAGGGATAAATTTGTACGTCTTCAGAAGCATATAAACAATAATTGGTTTTTGAATTAGATAATAAAGAGAGTAGGATTGACCCCTATTTAAACCATTTCATTATATTTGTAGCATTTAATAATTTAGGAGGAAATTTTGAGCAATTTATATGGCGCAATAGAAGCTGGCGGAACAAAATTTGTATGTGCGGTTGGTAGCAGTCCGGATAATCTATATGTTGAACAATTTGCGACAACAACTCCAGAAGAAACACTCTTTCTCGCAATAAAATTTTTCAAAGAGCAAAATTATAAAAATCAATTAAATGCTATTGGTATCGGTTCGTTTGGTCCTATAGATCTTAATCGTAATTCTGATACATACGGGTATATTACATCTACACCAAAAATGAATTGGTCAAATATAGATTTTGTCGGAGCTATCAAAGCCGAATTTAATATTCCTATCGGCTTTGATACTGATGTAAATTGCGCTGCTCTTGGAGAGCATTATTGGGGAGCTGCAAAAGGATTAGTGGATTTTATTTATTTAACAATTGGCACTGGTATTGGTGGTGGAGGTATGCTTAATGGAAAATTAATGCATGGATTAGGACATCCTGAAATGGGGCATGTTTTTATTCCACTAGATTCCAAAGATGAATACAAAGGTAAATGTCCGTTCCATTATAATAGTTGCTTTGAAGGTTTAGCGTCAGGCCCGGCCATTCATGAGCGATGGGGCAAACCTGCAAAAGATTTAGGTCATAGTCATGAAGCATGGGGCTTAGAAGCACAATATATTTCGGTAGCATTGGTAAATTATATTCTTACCCTATCACCACAACGTATTATAATTGGAGGTGGCGTAATGGAGCAAAAACAGTTGTTTCCATTAATTTACCAAAAGGTTAGCATAATGCTTAATAGTTACATTCAATCGCCAGAAATTAAAAACAACATAAATAACTATATTGTGCCTCCCAGCTTGGGGAAAAGAGCTGGAGTACTTGGTGCAATAGCATTAGCTAAACAAGAATTGGAACACAAGTAATTTTTTAATTGCTAATAAAATCTAAACTTTCGTTGAAAAATAAGCAGTTAAAATTTATCAGAATGTTTTTCCAAATACTATCGCTTTGAATAGATGTGGAGCTAAGATTGTCTTGAGGGTATTTCCCCAGAGAATAATTTGTTTAGAATTTTATAAACGCAAATCTCCTTAAAGAAGTATTTTTTAGAAAACTAATGTCATTGTCTAATAATGGTTAAACGTTTAATGTGCTTTTTGCCAAGAATTTTCTTGTATAGTTTTAAAAGCATCTTTGTTATTAGATAATCAATAATCACAATTAGTATAATTTCCTTAGGATAATTATCAAATATTAACCATAAGCAGTAATAACAGTACTTAGCGTGATGCTTGTGGTGTGAAGTGTATTAATATTAGAAATTGTGAAAAACAGAAAACTTTTACAAACAGAAAAATATTACTTGACAATGAAAAAAATAGTATCTAGTTTAATGTTAGGTAAAACGTTTAACTAATGAAGATGACTTTGAATACTACTATAAAAGATGTTGCTAGACATGCAGGAGTTTCAACTGCAACTGTTTCTTTGGTAATCCATAATAACTCCCGAATTTCTTCAGAGACAAAGCGTAAAGTATTAAAATCGATTAAAACTCTCAACTACTATCCCTCCAATTCTGCCAGAAACTTGGTTACGAAAAGAACAGGGAACATTGGATTTATTCTTACTGAAGATCACTTTTTAAGAACAGAACCATTTTACACTAGAATATTTCTTGGAACTGAGTTTGAAGCTCGTTTCGGAGAATATTATGTGTTACTATCAACAATAGAATCAGACTTTGATAAGGATGATACTTTGCCAAGATTTATCCTTGAAAAAAATGTAGATGGAGTAATAATTGCGGGAAAAGTTCCGCAAAATTTGATAGAAAGAATTCTAGAATTCAAAATACCTATAACATTTGTAGATTATGAATACTCATTAAAATGCTGTTCAAATGTTCTTATCGACAATGTAGAGGGTGGAATTATTGCAACAAATCATTTAATTGATTTAGGGCATACTAGCATAGGGTATATTGCTGGTGATATCAAACATCCCAGTCTTTATCAGCGTTTTAATGGTTACAAACAAGCATTGGATAATGCCAGTATTCCTTTTAATGAGTCTGATGTCCAAATAAACACTTTATATCCAGATAGACAAAATGGATATGAATCGACAAAAAAACTTATTGAAAATAACAAGGATGTTACATCCATATTTGCTTGCAATGATGCTATGGCTATTGGAGCAATGCACTACTTAAAGGATAATGGATATAAGATTCCAGAAGATATTTCAATTATTGGATTTGATGATGTCGAAGCAGATTTATTACTTGACCCGCCATTGACAACTATACGTGTTCCCAAAATTGAATTGGGAGCAGAAGCATTTAGAACAATGATTGGTTATCTGAAAAATAAAACGATTCCAAAAAAAATATTGGTACCTGTTGAACTTATTCTTCGTAGTTCGACAATAGCACCAATTAGTAGAAAAACATGATAAGAAAAAACGTAAAATATATTTCAGATTCTATTTTGATTTTTTCTTTTTATGAAAGGTACAAACAGTTTGGTTCTTAAATAGATTGCTTTTTAGGAATCAAATGTGTTTTGAATGAAATCAAGAGTACAACCACTAAATATCGATTTATTAACAATGTAAGGAGTAGGTATGCGTATTTTTACAAAACGTCATCTTTGGCAAATTGGGTATTTGTCAATTGCTATGTTTTTATTAAACATTCCAATAATTGGGCAGTTTGGAATAAATGAAGTAGGAAGTTTTGAACAAACAGATGTTTCCTATTGGAATAAAGCCTCAG
>CBDUTO010000214.1:0-3545 GCA_965370315.1 uncultured Melioribacteraceae bacterium | reverse complement strand
CATCTCCTTGGCTTTTACATTAAATATTAAGGAATCTTTTGCATTAGCAAAAACAATTGCATCGAGGTCATCGCTTGTTTTTTGCTTTAATGAATCGGAAATATTTAAGGAATCTGGAATGTTCAAAGAATCAGAAAAAGTAAGTGAATCACTGCTGAAAGTGAATAGCGAATCAGATAAAATAGCATCAATATTCTGTGCGTATACTTCAACAGAGTTCAGCGCAAGTATCTGAGAAATTAAAATAATTATTATGAAAATATATCTATTCATTAATGGTATTTTGGTCTTAAAAAGAGTAATTACAAATATACTATAATGTTTTATTGGATGTTGTACGATTTAGTACCACGAAATATTGATTCAGTTCCAAATATTATAAAAATAAGTGTAAAGTATTATCGTCTAAAAATTTTTGTCAATTCCCAACAGAATATCTTTTTTTACCTAAACTCGTAATCAACAATTTTAATTTTATTTGGCGTGCTAATATTCCCAATTATTGTTCCAATTTCTGGTTGAGCATAAAGAGAGATATTTGAAGTTGATGAATTCTTACCCCCAAATTTTAATACCGTTTTTAATAAATCGTTCACACTTCCATCATCCAATAATTCGGATACATTTAAATGAATTTTAATTGGAATTTTCTCTTCTGTAATATTTCCTTTTAAATGGATTGGTTCGGAGATATCACCAGTTAAAATTTGATTATCATTCACAAATAATTCCCAAGGGAAAGCCGTAATTTCTAGATTTAAGAAATCACTTTCAGAGAAAGTTGAATTTGGATTCTTTGCTAAAAGATTTAATGTAAAAGAAGCATGTAAATTACCTCCACCAAAAGCAGGAACTAGCGTTAGTAAATCGCTTGGAGAAAAATCGCCTAGTTGACTTTTGTTGTCTATGCTTATTCCTTGCACTTCAAAATCAGTAACCGAATGAATTTTATATTTCATCTTGGTTAAGTATTCAATGGATCTCTGAGCAGAACATCCAACAAGTAGTATTGCAATTGTAATAAATAGAATTATTTTTTTCATAAAATTTTGTGTCCATTTTTAAAAGCTCAAACGGGCTAAAGCCAATTTGAGGGGGTGTGTTATTAGTTAGTTGCCCCAGTCTGAAGACTGGGGTTAATCAAAATCAATCTTTTTTGAATGAATTCATTTTTGATTCTTCAATTTTTTGGATTATCATTTCTGCAACCTTTAGTGCTCTAAGTCCATCTCGACCAGATACGATAGGAGTTTCATCTTTAATAATTGCATCAACAAATAACTGTTGCTCATATTTGAGTGCATTGATTTCTTTCTGCTCTGGTTGTTCGTAAATTACTGCTTTCTTATTCTCTCCAATTCCCATTTCGCCGAATGAAATGAAGTGTTCAAGACTTTCATCATCTGGAGCTACAAGACGATAAATTTCAGATATTCCAGTATTGAAATCTATTGCAATGTAAGCATCACGCTGGAATATTCTCATTTTTCGCATTTTCTTTTGAGATATTCTACTTGCAGTTACATTTGCAACTGCACCATTCTCAAACTCAATACGTGCATTTGCAATATCCAAGCTATCTGAAACAACATTTACACCACTTGCACTAATGTGCTTTACTTCACTTTTAACAAGACTTAATATTATATCTATATCATGAATCATTAAATCAAGAACTACGGCTACATCAGTTCCACGTGGATTAAATTGTGCAAGTCTATCAGTTTGAATAAACATTGGATCCATATTATATTTTTCCAACGAAACTAAAGCACCATTGAAACGTTCAATATGCCCAACTTGTAGTTTAAGATTTTTTTCTTCAGCAAGTTTTACAATTTCTTCAGCTTCCCAAATTTCAGACGTAATTGGTTTCTCAACAAACGTATGAACATTTTTCTCTAATGCAATTTTAACAAGTTCATAATGTGCTTTTGTAGAAGCCACAATAATAACTGCATCAATTGAAGTAAGCAATTCATCCAAATCTGAAAAGGCTCTTGTTTTAAATTCTGAGGCAACTAATTCTGCTGCACTAAAGTCTTTATCATAAACTCCTACTAGATTAGCATTTTTTACATCTCTAATTAATTTAGTGTGAAGTTTTCCTAAATATCCTGTTCCAACTACACCAATTTTTACTTCTTCCATTATCAATCACTCCGTATTCTTTTATAAGCAATTATTTTATCATAACCACCAAGTTCCTCAGTTTCATAAAATAAGAAAATATTGTATTCTCTTTTTGTTGACCAACTATTCCCTTCCAACTCAAGCCAATCAATGTTTTCAATATAATTATTTACTACATCAACAACTACATATTGGTAATCGTAAATACCTCTTTTCAGCTCAACTGTTGCTGAAAATAATCCATCCTTTTCCTTTAACATAAACTCTGGGTAAAAATCCCAATCAGTAAATGCTCCAACTACAAATATATTTTGATAATACCCTTTGGGAGGTCTTATTAAAAATTCAACATCCATATACTCCGAATATTCATTATTAAAATCCTTCAACTTTGAAGCACCATAATAATCATATCCACTCGGTTTAAACTTATTTGAAGTTTCAATTCCATCAAAATGAGCCTTAGTTTTTGGGGGAGAATGCTTGGTTCTACTCATTAAATCTACTTGGCGATAAGCTCCACCAGGCTTAAGGTCTTTAACAAAAAATGAGAGCGCATTCACATCATCAATTTCATAATATCTATACTGATTATCGTATGATTTATCGACAACTATCGGGAATTCTATCTTTTTATTTTCAATTATTTCAACCTCTTGAATTCTACTTGAGAAGAGAGAATCTGATAGTTTTGCTGAAACTTTAAGATTAAATACTTCACCAAAAACTGCAGGTACTGGGTTTGCACCTTCCAGCCTATCTTTTGTCAAACTCGTTTCTAATTTCGTTGCAACTTGATTTACAACGTAGAATTTCCCTTCACCATAAATAATGTCCGAATCAAATGCATCTTGGATGAAGAACATCCACTTACCTGAAAATGGAAATTTCACATTCTCATTCGGGAATGATTCTTTATAGTGATATCTAGCTCTGTCCCCTCTAAAGGGAAGCAAATCAAACCACAGATTTCTTTCTGTATTATACATTTCGTCTTTAAGTAGACCATTTTCGTACGGCACCCAGTTTTTATCACAGAGCATAAATTGTATTTCCCAAGTAGGAGTATCTTCAGATTTTATATCAAACTCAATTGATATTTTTGAACCAAAGACTGATACTGGAAATGAGAGTTCGTTATTTTCTTGATAAACTCTTAACGACTTTATCTCATAATCATCCTCTGCAATAACGGTAATAAAGGAGAGCAAAACTAATAAAATTATTTTTTTCATAAGTTAAAATATATCCACTGATTTAATTGATTCGTGAGGTATAAATGTTTTATAGAGTTGTCCCTCTCTCACTGCCTCAAGTAAAAGGCCTTCATCAAAAACCTTAATTAACTTTCCAGCCTTAAACACAATTTCAAAAAAAGCAGGTTCGTCCTCTTTTTTAGCACCATAAACAAC
>CBDUTO010000213.1:0-3731 GCA_965370315.1 uncultured Melioribacteraceae bacterium | reverse complement strand
ACACACTTAAAAATGAATTTGATAAGGTAAGTATTGATATTGATGTAAGTGGTATTAGAAATCCATTGTTAGTACCAGGAATTAAAAGGTTTTCATTTGTAGCTGATCCAAACACGGTTAAGAATATTGAAATACCTTTCTATATTGCTGGTGAAGTTGATGGAAAAGTTTCTAAAAAGATTGGAAATAACTATACTAGTGTTGGTGGAATAAAAATATATATTAAAAACATGGATGATGAAAAAGTTGAAACAGTAGTCACTTTTTCTGATGGAAGTTATTACTTTTTTGGTTTACGTCCAGGAAAATATATAGCTTATCTAGATGAAAAACAGTTGCAGATGTTAGGAGTTAAAAAAAGTGTTGAGCCATTTGAGTTTACCATATCTACTGCTGAAGATGGTGATATTGTAATGGGTGCAGATTTTATTTTAGAATAAATGATGGTAACAAAAATGATAGAAGCAAAACCATACAAACTAATTAACCATATTCAAAATTATGAGTGGGGAACAAGGGGTAAAGATGCATTTATCCCAAAACTGTTAGGGCTTGAAGGGGAAGGGGATAAACCTTACGCAGAGCTATGGATTGGCGGACATCCAAAATTAAGTTCTGATATTTTAATTGATGGGAATGTCCATAATCTGAAAGATGTTGTTGAAAAATACCCAAATGAAATACTGGGTGAAGAAGTTGCAGCTAAATTTGGAAATAAAATTCCATTTTTGTTAAAAGTTCTTTCAGCAAATCAAGCACTCTCTATTCAGACACATCCAAATAAAATGGATGCTATTAAATTTCATAAGCAAGATCCCAAAAATTATCCAGATGATAATCATAAGCCAGAAATTGCAATTACTCTTGATTCTCTTTCAGCGTTGGTAGGTTTTAGACCATTAGATGAAATTATAGAAAATATTAAAAAGTATTCTCAACTGAATGATTTTCTTGGAGATGAAATTGTAAATGTTTTTTTACAAAATAAAACTAAGATTGGATTAAAAAATATATTTTCAGAATTAATGAATCAATCCACGGAATATGAAAAATTAGAGAAAGTAATTAAATTATTGAAAAGAGAGTTTGAACAGAAAGCTCAATGCTCTGAAGATGAAAAATTATTCCTAACTCTTTATCAGCAATATGGCGTTGATATTGGATTACTTGTATTGTTCTTTTTAAATGTAATTAATCTAAAACCTGGAGAAGCAATATACACGCCTGCAGGGATTCCTCACGCATATTTAAAAGGAAATATTGTCGAGTGTATGGCAAACTCTGATAATGTTGTTAGAGCAGGCTTAACTCCAAAATTCAAGGATATTATTCAACTCTCTAATATTTTAACTTACGAATATGGTGATATAGAATTAGTTGGCAAGAATATAAACAGAAATATTAAAGAGTATAGAGTAACTGCTGATGAGTTCGAAATTGAAATGATAAACTTGAATAATGAATCGATTGAATTTAATACCGGGAACAGAATAGAGATAGTATTATTGATAGAGGGAGCAATCACTAGTAGAGGACTGGAAATTGAAAAAGGGGAGACACTTTTATTTCCTGCTTTAGTAAATAAATACTCAATTGCCTCTAAGGGCAATTCAACATTATTCCGTATAGTAGTTCCAAAATAAAATGGGAAGTGTAATTTTTATATTCAATATCGTTTTACCAATATTTCTTTTAATAATTTTAGGATTAATTCTAAAACGCTTAGATATTATTAGTGATAGTTTTGTTAAACAGCTATCAACTTTTGTATTTAAGGTCTCTCTTCCAGCTCTTATATTCTTGGAATTATCAACGGTTGAGATCAACACTGCGTTTGATGGTAAGTTAATTACAATATCACTTTCATTAATATTTTTTGTGTTCGGATTAAGTTGGATTACTGGTAGTGTTTTTGCTAAAACTCCACAAGATAAAGGGGCAGTTATTCAAGGGAGTTACAGAAGTAATTTTGCGATAGTTGGTATAGCAATGCTTTCTGGAATTGTTGATAATGACCATCTTGGTAAAGCTGTAATTTTATTAGCATTTGTAATGCCAATCTTTAATGTACTTGCAGTAATTGCCTTAACAGTTCCACTACATCAAGCAAGTAGCGATAGAATTGTGAAAACACTAAAAGAGATTGCAAAAAATCCATTAATTATTTCAGCATATTTTGCAATTCCAATATCAATATTTGAAATAAACTTGTTCCCATCTATTACTATTACTTTAGGATACCTTGGAGATATAGCCTTACCTTTAGCTTTAATAGGAATTGGAGCATCAATTAATTTGAAAGAGTTGCTAACTGCATCACCACTATCATTTCTTGTTTCTGCAAATAAAATTATTCTGTTTCCAATAATTTCAGTAATTGTTGGGTCTTTATTGGGCTTGAAAGATCAAGATATTCTAATTCTCTTTATTCTAATGGGAACACCTACAGCAGTTGCTTCTTTTGTTATGGCTGAAGCTATGGGGAGTAATTCAAGAATGACAGGAAATATAATTGCAATATCTACTTTAGGGTCGGTTTTTACAATATCAATTGGAGTTGTAATATTAAAAATGCTTGGAGTTAATTTTTAATTATTGGTAATTTTACAATAAACTTTGTCCCTTCTCCATATTTACTTTCAAATTTAATTTTACCATGATAACTTTCAACAATTCTTTTAACAATAGTTAATCCCAACCCAGTTCCACTCTGACCACGTGTTTGCTTATTCATAGCTCTAAAGAACTCTTGAAATAATTTTGGTTGGTCAATCGCTTTAATCCCAATTCCATAATCTTCGATAGTAAATATAAAATAACTCTCGTTGCTAGTTAATGAAATATTAATCTTCCCCCCATCATTGTTGTACTTTATGGCATTACTAAATAAATTGCTAGCTACTCTACTTATCTCATCTCTCTCAACTTTAATCATAGGAAGTTCTTCTTCCTTTTCAATATTGACAGATATATTTTTCTTTTTGTAATCTAACTCAAATGTGGTTATGACAGAATCAATTACTTCTGAGAAATCTAAAACTTCCAATTCTCTGTATTTATCTCTCTGTTCCATTTTAGAAATGTCTAACAAATCGTTAACTAATTGGAATACACTACGAATTCTTTCAGAGCTCCGTTTTATAAAGTCGTCTTTTTTATCTTCAGTTAGTTTAATCTCGGGATTTTGAATTATTTGTAGAAAACCTTCAACCGCAACTAATGGATTTTTTAGTTCGTGAGCAACCATAGAAACAAATTGAGTTTTTACTTGCTCAATTTCTCGTTTCTTTGTTACATCTCTTGTTACTAGAACAACACCAGAAAAGCCATCTTTGTTTCTTGGAATGTGAGAGCAAACCGACTGAATAAATAATTTATTATTTGGAATAATCTCTAATTCAATTTCACTTACGCTTGACTTAAAACTCTTGGCAAGTAGATATTCTGAGACTTGTTTAATAATTGGTGTAGGTAATTTGTGAAGTATTTGTTCACCTGGTTCTAAATTATCAAAAGAAAGATATTTTAATGAGGCGTTATTGAAATAAACTAACTCTCCATCTGTATTTATTACCAACACCCCGCCATTAATTGAATTTAGCACGGTTTTGAACATACTCTTCTCGCGAGATAACTCAAGAAGATTATTATATCTCTCTTTTCGCAAGTTACGTGCTTCAATAAAAAGTTGTCGATGTTTTGAACCTTTTGAAAGATGGAAACTAACCCCT
>CBDUTO010000212.1:0-3752 GCA_965370315.1 uncultured Melioribacteraceae bacterium | reverse complement strand
CTCAGTATTTTGAAGTTATGGGTAGTCGTGGAAATAACAAAGATGGTTGGTATGCGGGTACTTTCGGACCAAGAAACCCTTGGAATGCCTCAGCATCTAACTTTGCAAATTGGGATCCGAACGAAGATGTTTGGGAACTTTACAATATTGATGAAGATTTTTCTCAGGCTAATGACTTAGCAAAAAAGAATCCTAAGAAATTAGAAGAGATGAAAGAGGCATTTTTGACTGAAGCAAAAGACAACAAAGTTTTTCCTATTGGTGGTTCTTTATATATTGTAGCGTACCATCAAGATCAAATGAAATCCACAACGCTAACAGAGTGGAATATGTATGAAGGAATGAATCGTATTCCAGAATCACAGGCACCAAAGTTTATGAGCGGTTTTTCTACTCACTCAACAATTGATGTTAATTTACCTGAAAATGCAAGCGGAGTATTATTTGCCATTGGAGGAATTTCAGCAGGTTTTACCGTATATATGGATAATGGGGTATTAAAAGCCGAATATAATGCGATGACCTTGAACCGTTACAAAGTAAGTTCAGAAAGTAAAATAGCAACAGGTGACAATGTAACCATTGAAGTGATTGTTAAAGCGCAAGAAAAGAAACCTTTAGCTCCATCAATTATTACACTTTTAGTAAATGGTCAAGAAGTAGGAAAAGTAACGGCTGAGATTACCGTTCCTGCGATATTCACCGGGTCAGAAACTTTTGATGTTGGAATAGATTTAGGTTCTCCAGTAGCGATGGATTATCACGAAAAAATCCCTTTTAAATTTGATGGTAAGATTAATAAATTAAACATTAAATATATTGATTAAATTTCAGAAGAAGTAATAACAATTGCCAATAAAGTATAAGCGTAATAGAGGTTTTGAATCTAAATTCAAAGGTGGTATCTTTAATCAAGATAGTGCTAAATTGAAAAAACAGCATTAAAATCCGCTATTACGCTTATGCAATTTTTGGCGTTCATTGTAGAAGCAAAGTTGTTCTAAACAGAATAACAAAATGTATTAAATATTTAATCACTTTAAAAATAATAATAATATATGAAAACATTACTATTATTACTAATAACAATTATGTTTGGATTTTTCTCTGTAACTGCCCAACAAACGCAGGAAGAGTTATCTGCTGCTGTCGCGAATCCATTAGCTGATTTAATGAGTTTCCCGTTTCAGAATAACCTTAATATGAATTATGGTGAGCACAACCGAAATCTGAATGTTTTGAATATTCAGCCTGTAATTCCTCTTCTTGGGGGCAAACTAATTACCAGAACAATATTCCCTATCGTTAGCATTCCTGATTTTGGCAGTGAAAGCGGAAATCTTTCTTCAGGATTGGCTGATATTGTATTTACTGCATTTTATGTTCCAGAAAGTAAAGGGGTAATGTTGGGATTTGGACCAGTAGTTGAATTGCCAACCGGAGGTAGCATACGTGGCTCACAAAAATGGAGTGCTGGCCCATCCCTTGCAATCTTAGTCCAACCTGGTGACTGGACAATTGGAGGAGTAATAAACAATGCATGGTCTTTTGCTGGAAAATCAGATCGTGATGATATAAATCACATGTTTTTGAATTTATTTATTACACGTCAATTAGGTGGTGGTTGGTACGTAAACAGTGCGCCTATTATTACTGCCGATTGGACTGCCGCCTCTGAAGACAGATGGATTGTACCTTTGGGAGCTGGTGGAGGTAAGTTAGTAATGCTTGGAGGGAAACTTCCATTAAATCTGCAAACCCAATTATATTATAATGTAGTGCGGCCAGATTTTGGACCAGAATGGCAATGGAGAGTGCAAGCGCAGATATTATTACCTACTAATGTAATTAAAGGAAAATAATTGTGTGGTGCTTTTAAAATTATTTTTAAGCATAGTGCTCTTTAGCTTTTGTTTAAGTCCAAATATTTATGCTCAAGATACAATAAGCAATAATATTATTACAGAACAAATTTGGCTGGACTACAATCTTTCTTATAAATTAAATGAAGAGTTAGTATTTTATGGTGATATTGGGGCAAGAACAATTTTTCCTCATGAGTGGAATAGATTTGTTATCAGACCTTCAATTAGCTATAAACTACCTAAACCAATTTATCAGGATTTATATTATAATTCAGAATTACATGGTGGTGTGGGATTCTTTTTTACTAATAATTTAACAGAGTCTAATCGTTTGGAAATTCGACCTTTTCAAGGATTTAAACTAATGTGGCCAAATCGTCCGAGAATCAAGATTCAGCACTATGTAAGATTGGAAGAGCGGTTTGATCTGGAAACAGCAAATTGGAAAAACACATTTGGACTTAGACTTCGCTATCAGGCAGAAATGGCACTATTCTTAAAAGGTGATTGGTTTAGTTTTAACAAAGGTTTTTACATTCCTGTTAGCTTAGAACTTTTTTGGAATCTTATTGGGGCAAAACAGTTTAATGATGCTGTGAGGATTATACCTGGGATTGGTTACGAATTCTCCCCAAAGTGGAAAGGTGAATTGAATATTGGATACTTTTACACACGAAATACCGTAGAAGATGTTTTTGGCACAAATGATTTGGTATTCCGAATTAGGGTTTACTATAAATTTGAGAAGAACTAGACTATCTACTGTAATTATTACAATGATGTTTAAATCAATCGAAGTAAAAAAACAACGAAACGCCAACAAATAAAGATAAACCATAAATACTACTCGTTCGTCTTTAAATTAAACTGAACTTTTTTAGTTTTACTTGAATAAGTACATTGTATTTTAGAATTAAACATTTACAGAAAATGTAAAGAGATAATTATGAAAAAAATAATTTATTTATTTGTTCTAATTCCCATACACCTATTTGGTCAGGAAAGCGATTCTATTAAAACCGAAAAAGCAATTAAAATTGTGCCCCTTATAACAAGTACTCCATTAATGGGATGGGGTTTTGGTGTTTCTTCCTCGTATTTGTACAATGCAGATCAAAGTAATGCATCTAAATCACAACTTAATGTTGGTGGACAATACTCTAGTACAAATAGTTATGTACTATTTGCAAAGAACAATTTATGGCTAAACAATAACAGTTTCTTGTCTTCTTCAAATATTGCATATTCAGATATTAATAATGAATTCGAAGACAAGGTATTTGGAGATGTTCATTATAAAATTAACTCTCTTTTAATTGCTGAGATATTGATGTTTAGAGTTGCAAGCAATATATACATAGGAACACCTTTGTCTTATAAGAGGCTTACTTATACTCCTAACAACAATGATGGAGCGGATTTTATTAAAGACAATGGGATGAGAGATGAAAAAGCTGGTGGCTTTGGATTTATGGCAAGCTATGATTCCAGACAAAATAAATATTTTCCATCAAATTCAGCATGGATAACAGCTAGAGTAAACAACAACCCTGAATGGCTTGGAGCAGTAGATAATTATTATTCATTTGTTGTTGATGCACGTTATTATGCCAAAGGATTTAGCATTAATGATGTATGGGCTTGGCAATTTTATGGGCAGTACAATTCTGATAAAACCCCCGACTCAGGATTACCTACCTTGTCAGGTAAATCTATCCTAAGAGGATATCCTTCTGGTCAATTTAAAGCTAAATATCAAACAGGTGGTCAAACAGAATATAGGTACACAATTAATAATTCAAGATTTAGAGTAGTTGGTTTTTTTGGATTAGCTGTTTAACGTCAGCAAAAAGTGAACTATCCATCACTTGAATTTAAGAGAGAGGT
>CBDUTO010000211.1:0-3846 GCA_965370315.1 uncultured Melioribacteraceae bacterium | reverse complement strand
AGAGGCGAAATTGCTCTTCGCATTATTCGTACTTGTAAAGAAATGGGTATTTCTACAGTAGCCGTCTATTCCGTGGCAGACAAAGAAGCTGCACATGTAGTGTTTGCAGATGAGGCAGTTTGTATTGGACCTGCAAGTGGAAAAGAGAGTTACTTAAATATCCCTAGTATAATGGCAGCTGCCGAAGTTACTGGAGCTGATGCTATCCATCCTGGTTATGGATTCCTTGCAGAGAATCCAGACTTTTCACAAATCTGTGCGGACATGCATGTTAAATTCATTGGCCCTTCACCCGATATGATTAAGAAAATGGGTGACAAGGCAAATGCAAAAACTACAATGAAAAATTGTGGTGTTCCTGTTGTTCCTGGTAGTGATGGTGCTGTTAAATCTGTTGAAGAAGTAGCAAAAATAGCAAGTGAAATTGGTTATCCAGTAATTCTAAAAGCCTCTGCTGGAGGTGGTGGAAAAGGAATGCGCATTGTCTGGAAAGAGGACGAAATTCAAAATGCATTTCTTACTGCAAGTAATGAGGCCAAAGTTGGATTTGATAATCCAGAACTTTATTTGGAAAAATTTATTGAGGCTCCAAGGCATGTTGAAGTACAACTTATGGGAGATCAGTTTGGTAATATTTATTCTTATGGTGATCGAGACTGTTCAATTCAAAGAAGACATCAAAAACTAATTGAGGAATCACCTTCACCTTTACTATCGGATGAAGTTAGAACTAAAATGTCTGAAGCTGCTATACTTGGTGCAAAATCAGTAAATTATGAAGGCGCTGGTACTATTGAATTTTTAGTTGATAAAGATCAGAATTTTTATTTTATTGAAATGAATACTAGAATTCAAGTAGAACACCCTGTTACTGAAATGGTGAATAATGTTGATTTAATAAAACAACAAATTCTTGTAGCTGCTGGTGAAAAAGTACAGGATCTACCTTCAAAAAAAATGAATGGTCATAGTTTTGAGTTTAGAATAAATGCTGAAGATCCAGATTTTAATTTTAGACCATCTCCAGGGAGAATTGAATATTTACATTTCCCCGGTGGATTTGGTGTGAGAATAGATTCTCATATTTACAATGATTATGTAATTCCACCGTTTTATGATTCTTTAATTGCAAAATTAATTGTTTGGGGTATTGATAGAGACCATGCAATAAAGAGAGCTAAAAGAGCTTTTGATGAGTTCACTATTGAAGGAATTAAAACTACAATTCCATTTCATCAGAAGATGCTAAATAGTAAATATTTCCTAAATGGTGATTATAATACAAATTCTATAGATAAATTAATAGATGAAGAAATTGTTTAAATAAAAAATAAATTTATTGAGGTTAAAATGAATATTCCTGAAGGGTTAAAATTCTCGACAGATCACGAATGGATAAGTGTTGATGGTACTATTGCAACAATTGGTGTTAGTGAATATGCACAAAGTGAATTGGGTGATATAGTTTTTATTGATGTTGAATCAGACTTGGAAGAAATAGTTTCTGGTGAAACTTTTGGATCTATCGAAGCTGTTAAAACAGTAAGTGATTTATATGCTCCTATTTCTGGTAAAGTTGTTGAAGTAAATCCAGTATTAGAAGATGAGCCTGAGCTTGTGAATAGTGATCCTTATGGAGAGGGTTGGTTGATTAAAGTTGAGTATTCTGACGCATCTCAACTCGACTCACTTCTATCTGGCGATGTTTATAAAAAGCTGATTGGTTCTTAACCGTCAGCTTTTTTTTATTAATATAGAAAATAGGAATATATGTCTAAAAACAATTCAATTTTAATTCTTGATTATGGTTCGCAATATACTCAGTTAATTGCACGACGCATAAGAGAAGCTAATGTCTATTCTGAAATTCATTCTCATGAATATACTCTCGAAAGTATTACTAAGTTTAATCCTTCTGGAATAATTCTTTCTGGTGGTCCCATGAGTGTTTATGATGACGATGCTCCACATATTAATAGTGAGGTCTTCAAACTTGGTATTCCTATACTAGGTGTATGTTATGGACTGCAACTGATAGCTAATAATTTTAATAGTAAAGTTGAACCGGCGGATGATAGGGAATATGGTAAAGCAAATATCTCTATTAATAGTGAATCAAAAATTCTATCTGGTGTTGTTAATAATTCAGTTGTATGGATGAGTCATGGAGATTTGATTACGAGAATTCCAGATGGCTTCGAAGTTAATGCTACTACTGATAATACACCAATTTGCGTATTATCAAATGAAGAAAAGAAAATATATGGATTGCAATTTCATCCCGAAGTTGCCCATACAGAACATGGGAAAAATATAATTGATAATTTCCTCTTTGATATTTGTAATATTACGGCTGATTGGACACCAGCAAATTTTGTTAAGAGTTCAATTGCAAAAATAATAGATAAAGTTGGTGATGAGCAAGTAATTTGTGCTTTAAGTGGAGGAGTAGACTCTTCAGTTGCTGCAATATTAATGCACGAAGCTATTGGCGATAAGCTTGTTTGCATCCATATTGATTCTGGAATGATGAGAAAAAATGAAAGTGCAAGTATCATCAAAATGTTTGAAGAGAGTTATAATCTTAATCTAATCTTTGTTGATGCTTCAGAAAAATTTATTTCAAGACTCGAAGGGGTTTCAGATCCTGAGAAAAAAAGAAAAATTATTGGAAATACTTTTATCGAAGTTTTTGAAGAGGAGAGTAAGAAGCTAGGTGATATCAAATATTTAGTTCAAGGCACTTTATATCCCGATGTAATAGAGTCTGTTCCAGTTAAGGGACAATCGGCTACAATTAAAACCCACCACAATGTTGGTGGACTTCCAGAAAAAATGAATCTGAAATTAATTGAGCCATTTAGAGAATTATTCAAAGATGAAGTAAGAGCAATTGGATATGAGTTAGGATTACCTGCTAATTTTATTAAGCGTCATCCATTCCCTGGTCCAGGCTTGGCTGTTAGAATTATTGGTGATATTACTATTGACAAATTAACAATTCTACAAGAGGCGGATCAAATATTTATTGATGAGTTACATAACTTCAAAATATATGATGATATTTGGCAAGCATTTGCAGTGTTGCTACCAATTCAGACCGTTGGAGTTATGGGCGATGCACGAACCTACGAAAATGTTATAGCCTTGCGTGCTGTTACATCTGTGGATGGAATGACAGCAGATTGGTTCCCTTTCCCGCCAGAGGTACTTGAGTCTGCATCAAATAAAATAATTAGAAACGTTCAAGGAATTAATCGCGTGGTATATGATATTAGTTCAAAGCCACCATCTACAATAGAATGGGAATAACCGATACTTTAAATATTGAAGCAAATTTCAAGAAAGCTGCTGCTCTGGTTAATGAGGGGAATGAATTAGCAGCTATCCAGATTTATAAGAAATTGCTTACACAAAAAGAATCTGAAAGAAATGCTACAATAAAATTAGCAGATTTATATGATCAAAGTGGAAATAGGAAATCAGCAATAGATCTTTTTAATAGTTACTTAAATAGAAACAGTGATGATGAAGAAGTTATTAAATTGGTTAGCTATTATCTGGTTAGAAATTCTCTTTTTAATGAAGCCTCAATATTTATTAGCAAATATGAAAGTCTAAAAGATGAGAATATGGAATTCCTGAAAGGAGTTGTTAGTTTTCATGTTAAAGATTTTAGAAAATCGTTAAATATTTTTAATGATTTTTTAAAAGATTATATTTCTTCAGAACTGAGTGCAAGTGTGTTGTTTTATATTTCAAAAATATATCTCATTAACAATCAGTTTGAAGATGCTCAAAAAGCAATAAAAAGTTCTATTGAACGATCTCCTAATAATGCAGAGA
>CBDUTO010000210.1:0-3899 GCA_965370315.1 uncultured Melioribacteraceae bacterium | reverse complement strand
ATAAATTTTACAAAACTAACAGGTGCTGGAAACGATTTTGTTTTAATCGACAAAAAACTAAATCCAGAAATTTCTATAGATTCTGAGTTAATTAAAAGAATTTGTGATAGAAGGTTTGGAATAGGTGCTGATGGTTTATTAACTATTGATGATAGTGCAAATATTGATTTTAAAATGGAGTACTTTAATTCTGATGGTAGTAGTGGAATGCTCTGTGGTAATGGTGCACGTTGCATAATTAAATATGCTGATTTTAGTGGTCGAATTAATGGAACACATACAAAATTCACATTTAATGATGAGAAATTTTCTGGAGAGTTAATTGATGAAGATGTTATAAAATTTCAATTAAATTCTCCATCAAAATTAAAACAGAATTTTGAAATTGATATTTTAAATAAGAAGTTTAATGTCTCCTTTATTGATACTGGAGCTCATCATGTTGTTGTTAATATTGATGAACCAATCAATGCAATTGAAAGTATCAAAACATTCCCTGTGGAAGAATTTGGTAGAGAAATTAGATATAGTAAGTATTTTGAACCACTTGGTACTAATGTTAATTTTATTTCAATTCAAGATAATATTATAAATATTAGAACTTATGAAAGAGGAGTTGAACAAGAAACTTTAGCATGTGGAACTGGATCAGTTGCTTCAGCAATTATTGCATTCAATGAAGGAAAAATTTCAACCCCGGCAAAGATTAAAACCAAGGGTGGAGATATTTTGCTAGTTGATTTTCAAATAAACAAAAATATAGTTGAAAATGTTTCACTTACTGGTCCTGCAAAAATAGTATTTCAAGGAAAATATAAAACATAATGAGTAAAATTAATGAGTAAAGTTATTTTTACAATTAAGTACGAAATTCAAGAAGAGAAAAAAAAAGATTTTCTTGATGTAATAAGAGAGTTGAAAAATATTGTAAAAGCTGAAGGATTAGAAAGCTATTCGGTATATACAGTTAAAGGTAAGAAGAATATGTATAAAGAAATATATCAATTCGAAAATGAAGAAACATATGATAATTATGATGACGTTGCTGATGAAAGAACTGACATTTTGATGAATAAGCTTTCTGATTGTATGAAGCCAGGTACTACTGAATATTTAACTTTAACTGAAATGTAAGCCATGGTTGAATATGTAGGTTCAATACATATACACTCTACCTATTCTGATGGCTCTGGTACAGTAGATGAGATAATTAAAGCAGCTCAGGAAGCTGACTTGGATTATCTCATATTAACTGACCACAATACTTTACGCGCAAAAAATGAGGGTAAAGAAGGATGGCATGACAAAACCTTTCTCTTAGTTGGCACAGAGATTAATGACAAGCAAAACCTTAATCACTACTTAGCTCTTGGAATTGATAAAACCTTTTCAACTCGAATCTCGGCAAAGGAATATGTGTCCAAAGTTAAAGAGAAGGGAGGGATTGGATTTCTTGCACATCCCCATGAGGAACGTTCATCAATGAGTGAACACCCTCCATACCCTTGGAATGAATGGAAGACAGAGGATTTCACTGGTATTGAGATATGGAACCACATGTCAGAATGGATGGAAGGCTTAAACGACAATAATAAGTACAATTATTTTGTACACCCATTGAAATCAATAATAGCACCACCCCAAAAAACTTTAGCATTGTGGGATAAGCTAAATCAAAAAAGAAAAGTTGTTGGCATTGGTGGAATTGATGCTCACGCACATAAATTGAATTTACTCGGTTTTTTTGAAGTAGAAGTTTTCCCATATAAGGTTCTATTTAAATCTATCAGAACACATTTGCTCTGCGATAAACCGTTGAATATTTCTAATCGTGGAGTTGAATTCACAGAGGATAAAAATGAAATTCTTAAGACTCTTAAAAACGGTCGCTTGTTTGTATCAAATTATTATCACGGTGATGCTAAAGGATTTAGATTTTTTGCTCAAGATTCAAAAATGATTTATCAGATGGGAGAAACAATTGAGTATAATGATAATATTAGGCTTCGAGTAATTCTACCAAATATTAGTGGAACAATAAAATTAATTTGCAATGGTGAAATTATTGATAAAGTTGACAATATTGATGTAGAGTTCAATATTAAGAAATCAGGAGCATATAGAGTTGAAATATTCCAAGATGGAAAAGCATGGATATATTCAAATCATATTAGAATTGGACTTTAATTTTTATTAACTTTAAAGATTATATTATAATATTTATTTAAGGAGAGATTGTGTTAGCTAAAAAGAAAAAGTTATCAAAAAAAGAAATAAAGGAAGATAAGTTAGTAACTACATTTTATGAAGCAAAATCATTTTACGATGAGTATCAAACAGCTATATTTTCGGCAGTAGGAATTTTTATAGCAATTGTTATAGTTGCTACTCTCTACATAAGTAAAGTGGAAGAAAGCAACTTATCTGCATCGGTTGAATTAACAAGAGTTCTCAACACTTATAATGCTGGTCTTTATCTTAAGGCTATAGAAGGCAAAGCGGGTACACAAGAGATTGGTTTAGCTAAAATTGTTGCTGAATATGGTGGATCGGAGCAAGGTGAGTTAGCAAGAATATACCTAGCAAATGCATATTTTTATACTGAACAATATGATAAAGCTATGGAACAATACGATGATTACTCTGGTAGTGACAATTTAATGGTAGCTTCTGCATTAGCTGGAAAAGCTGGATGTTATGAAAATGAAAAAAATCATGAGTCAGCAGCCAAGTATTTTGCGAAAGCAGCAAACGTAAGTAAGTATGTTCCTTCTAATCCAAGTTATTTATTAAATGCTGGTATTAACTATTTGAAGATTAAAAATAATAGTGAAGCTAAAATAGTTCTTAACAAAGTGAAGAAAGATTATAGTACATCTACAGAATCAAGGCAAGTTGACAAATATTTAGCTTTAATTAATAACTAATTATATTAAATTTTACAAAATAGATAGAAGGTAATATGGCAGATACATCAGATTTTAGAAATGGGTTGATTATGAAGTTCAAGAATGGGCTTTATACTATAATCGATTTCCAACATGTTAAACCTGGAAAAGGTGGAGCATTTGTTAGATCAAAATTAAAAAACTTAAAAACTGGTAGAGTTCTAGACAACACATTCCGTTCTGGAGAACCTATTGAAGTTGTTCGTGTTGAAAGGAAAAAATACCAATTCCTATATAGAGAAGGTGATTCATTAGTGCTAATGGATAACGAAACTTTTGAACAAATAAATGTTGATAAATCTTACTTTGGTGAGAATGATAAATTCTTAAAAGAGAGTGAAGAGGTTGAACTCCTATTAGATGATAAAGATTTAATTATTCTTGCTGAAACTCCAATTTTTGTTCAACTTGAAGTTACACAAACTGAACCAGGTTTTAAGGGTGACACTGCAACTAATGCAATGAAACCTGCAACTTTAGAGACTGGTGCAGTAATAAATGTTCCAATCTTTGTTAATATTGGTGACATGTTAAAAATTGATACAAGAGAAGGTAAATACGTAGAACGAGTTAAAAACTAAATTAGAAGAAGAGATATGGATTATAACTTAATTAAAAAACTAGTAAAAGTAGTAGAACAAAGTGACATAACAGAGTTTTCTATTCAAGAAGGCGATCTTAAAATAAAGATTTCTAAAAATGGAAATCAGCAAATTGTAAATACTGTAGTATCTCAACCAGCTATGGGGGTTGTAAATCCAGTTCAGCCTTTTGTTGCACAAGTTGAGGCTACTCAAAGTGAAACTGTTTCAAGTGAAAGTTCTGACACTAACTTACATGAAGTACGTTCTCCTATAGTTGGCACCTTTTATCTTGCTCCTTCTCCAGATGCCAATGCTTATGTACAAGTTGGTGATTTAGTCTCAGATGGTTCTGTTCTTTGTATTGTTG
>CBDUTO010000209.1:0-4113 GCA_965370315.1 uncultured Melioribacteraceae bacterium | reverse complement strand
TATTGCCAAAACTTTTCCATTTAAATACTTATGAGAAACTTTACTTTTACTTGGTAGTCCTAGAAATTCATCTTCAGGTTCAATTAAATACTCTGACACATTTTTTTTTTCAAAATACTCATTCCCAATTCCAATTGAACCTTTATCAATTTTCCCAGCAAATTCATATCCTTTTCCATAAAAAAGTCCAGTTTTATAATCTGCTAAAGTTATAGTTAAATCTACATCAATAATTGTCGAGGCTGTTGAAGTATCAAGGTTTAAGCCGCTTGGTAAATCGATTGCAACCTTAATTGAATCAAGTTGATTTATATACTCAATAATGCTTTTAATTGGCTCTCGTACTTCACCTTTGGTACCAGTTCCAAGAAGTCCATCAACAATTATATCGCAATTCTTTAATTTGTTTAAATTCCGTTTTGATTTATATAATATCAGCTCTGAGTTTTCAACTTGAAGGAGTAGCTTTACTAAAATATTAAAATTGATTAGTGCATCACCCTTTAACTCATTCCTTTTTCCAATAAAAATAATTTTAACTATAAACCCATTATTTATAAAATGACGAGCAACAGCAAATGCATCTCCACCATTATTTCCTTTACCAGCAACAATTCCAATCACAGATGTTGTATCCAATGATTTCATATTATTTCTAATAGAATTATAAATTGATAGTGATGCATTCTCCATTAAAACAATTCCAGGAATCTTTAATTGTTCAATAGCATACTTATCGGCATTGCGTATTTGCTCAGTTGAAAATAATGGTATCATTGCTACTCAAAAAATAATTTGTCGTCGCCAATTTTTTGAATTGACAATTTGTGCTTGCTCTCAATTTTTAACTGAATTGGAATATGGTTTTCATTTATAAAAATATCTTCACCTTGCTGGACTAGAATAATTTTAATAACATCATACTCGGTTAGCTCTTCCTCTAGATTTTTATAATCACAAAAATATATTTCTGTATAATTATCAGTTACACACACAGAAGCACCATGAGGTTGTTTGCTAAAGTTTGTAATAATTTGTGAATCGATAACAATTTTTAATATTTCAGCTTTGAATGGAAGTAGAACTCTATTACCATAATAAAGACCACTACCATTTCCATTTAAAACTTCATTAATAGTTTTCATAGTTACTCCTTAATAATAAAATACTAACCAAACAATGATAAATACTGGTATCAATATTGGCAGAGAATATCTATAAACATAAGCAAAGAAACTGGGCATTCTAATTCCAGCTCGTTCAACAATAGATTTAACCATAAAGTTAGGTCCGTTTCCAATATAAGTCATGGCACCAAAAAACACAGCAGCTACAGAGATTGCTTGTAAAAATATAACATCAGCAACCATAAATTCTTGAACATCAACTTGACTACTAATATCAAGTCCATATTTTCCCATTGCTGCACTAAGGAAAGTTAAATAAGTTGGGGCGTTATCCAATACTCCAGATAGCAAGCCAGTACTCCAGAAAAACATTCCTTGGGTTAGTTGGTCACCAAGTATATTTGCCTCGTATGAAATTAATTGCAGTGCAGGCATCATCGTTGCAAAAATTCCTACAAACAAAAATGCAACTTCTCTAATTGGTTCAACATCGAACTCATTATATTTTAAGATTTCTTTGCTGGATGTTTTCATAGCTAAAAGTACAACTGAGAACTGGATAATTTCACGTAATCCAAAAGGAAAAGGAGCTAAATTTGGAACCCAACTCATTACATTTGGATCAATAAAAACAGCAATGATGATGATTAAAAGAAAAACTAAATTTTTCGCACCTTTAAAAACAATTTTTCCAGTATACTCTTTTGCTGATTCAGAACCCTTATTCCGCACATCAATTAAGTAGAATATCAACGTAATTAATAGAACCGTTGGAAGCCAGATATACCATATATGTTTGAAAAACCAGAAGAAATCTATTCCTCTTAAAAAGCCTAAGAATAGTGGCGGATCACCAATTGGTGTTAATGCACCACCAATATTACTTACAATGAATATGAAGAAGACAATTAAATATGGTTTCATCCTATCTTGATTGATTTTAATAAATGGTCTAATCAATAGCATTGATGCACCTGTAGTACCAATAAAGTTAGCAATGACCGCTCCAAATAAGAGAATTGCAACATTAAGAAGTGGGGTAGCTTTCTTATCAACTTTAATCATTATTCCACCAGAAGCAAAAAACAACGATGCTAAAAGCGCAATAAAGGAGAAATACTCAATAGCAGTATGGAGGATAGTATATGTGTCGTGTAATATCAGCCAATAGTAAGTTGCTGTTATAGTTCCAAGTACAACTGATATTTTTGGATAGTGATGCTCCCAAAAATGATGATAGAAAATTGGTCCAGTTGCAATCATAAGAAGAAGGATAACAAAAGGCAGAACCATTAAAATATTTGGCAACTGATGTTCTTCTGTTGCTATATCAGAATGTTTATCAACTTGCTGAACAACTTCAGTTTTAGTCTCACCATGTTGAGTTTCCTGAGCAATTACTTGACCAAATATTGAAAACATCATTATCAATGAAAACAGAAATACTAAGATGTGTTTATTCATTTATTACTGTCCTTTATTTTATAATAGTAGGACTAAATTCTTTTTTTAAACAAGATTTCAATTCCTAATTTTTAATTCCCAATTATGCTTATGGAGTATTTCTATAAATCATTCTTGGGAAAGGAATTGTTTCGCGTAAGTGGTCAATTCCACAAATCCATGTAACAGTTCTTTCAAGTCCAAGTCCAAAACCAGAGTGAGGTACTGAGCCATATTTTCTCAAGTCAAGATACCACTTAAAGAAATCAACTGGTAAATCGTGCTCTTTAATTCTACCTAACAATTTATCGTGATCATCTTCTCTCTGGCTGCCGCCAATTATTTCGCCGTAACCTTCTGGTGCAAGTACATCAACACATAGAGCAAGTTTTTCATTCTCTGGGTCACGTTTCATGTAAAATGCTTTTATCTCAGATGGATAGCGATGCACCATTACAGGTTTATCAAATTTATTTGAAATAATAGTTTCGTCTGCTGCTCCAAGGTCTTTGCCCCACTCAACTTCGTGTCCCTCTTCTTTTAGCATTTCTATAGCATCACTGTATGATAACCTTGGGAATGGTCTTTCAATTTTTTCTAATTTAGAAATATCTCTTTCGAGAATTTCTAATTCAGCTTTGTTGTTTTTTAGCACAGACTTAACAATGTATTCAAGCATTTCTTCTGCCAAATCCATATCGTCATCTAAATTGTAGAAAGCCATTTCAGGTTCTACCATCCAGAACTCAGTTAAATGTCTTCTAGTTTTTGACTTTTCTGCACGGAATGTTGGTCCAAATGTGTAAACTTTACCAAGCGCCATTGCACCAGCTTCCGCATAAAGCTGTCCAGACTGTGTAAGATAGGCTTTGCCTAAATCAAAATAATCCATTTCAAAAAGTGTTGATGTTCCTTCACTGGCATTTGGAGTAATGATTGGAGGATCAAACAAAGTAAAATCTTTATTATCAAAAAAGTCGCGAATAGATTTTGCAATTCTGTGACGAATTTTCATAATTGCAACTTGTCGTTTTGAACGCAACCATAGATGACGGTTGTCTATTAAAAATTCTATACCATGATCTTTTGGTGTAATTGGATAATCTTCAGAATCACCAATTAACTTTAGGTCAGTAGCATCAAGTTCAAAACCACCAACTTGGCGTGAATCCTCTTTAACAATTCCAGTAACTTCAAACGCTGTCTCTTGCCCAACAGTATCAGCTAGTTCAAAAACTTCTTCAGATACATTGCCAACAAAAACGACACATTGCAAGTAACCTGTTCCATCACGCAAGATTAAAAATTTAACTTTTTTACTTGCTCTTTTGTTGTACAACCAACCTTTAAGAGTAACTTCATTACCTACATGTTCTGATAGGTCTTTAATATAAATTTCTGGTTTCATAATAGTTTGTCTTAATTATTTAAAAAATTAGTAATTATTAAATATAAAGAATGGGTTTTGTAATTACAAAATTAGGTGATGTTTAGAATGAAGTTTTTTAAAATTTGAATCCCTTGTTCCTCAGATTTTTCTGGC
>CBDUTO010000208.1:0-4206 GCA_965370315.1 uncultured Melioribacteraceae bacterium | reverse complement strand
ATTATTTATGAATCTTTTTGAATATATAGAGTCAACCTTTTTCAGGACGCTGCAGAGGGTGTGTGCCTTTTTGCTCTTTTAGAACTATAAACTTTCATTCCTGCATGTAGTTAGCCGGAATCTCAAACTCCAAAAGATTCCGTGTAAGAGCATCACGGAATGACAGGCTGGATAAACCAGAATCCTACTTAATTGTATAAGAGTCCCAAACAACCCTTGTAATATCAGCTATAATTTTGTCTCGTTTCTCTTTGTTATCGCTTGAATCAGAAACATAAACTACTATAACAAATTGTTTACCATCAGGAAGCTCAACTATCCCAATATCATTTGTTGCTGCTGCAATTCCATCCTTAACTCCAGAGGAACCAGTTTTATGAGCTACTTTTGTACCTTTGGGTAAATTGCCCTTTATTCTTCCAGTTCCAGTAACGGTATTAACCATTACATTCCAAAGATAGTTATGACTCTCTTTGGAAAGAATTTTCCCATCGGCAAATTTTAATAGTAACTCCGCCATAGCTTTTGGTGTAGAGTAATTTCTGTATTGTACCGCCCAATCTTTAGCCATCTCTTCTTCAGTGGCAACAATCGAAATTCCATTTATTCCAAGATTCGCAACAAATTTGTTTGCTGTTTCTGTTCCACCAATAAGTCGGAAAAGAATATCACATCCATTGTTATCGCTTAGGGCAACAGTATTAGTTATTACTTCACTTAATGGAATATCCACATTACCATTTGGATATTTTTCTCGTAACGGACTCCAAGTATTTGGTAGCAAATCTTTCTTTGTAATATGGATGTTCTGATTTAGTGCGAGTTTTCCCCTATCTACTTCATCAAGAACTGCTAATGCGAGAGGGAACTTGTAAACACTTTGCATAGGAAAATGTGCATCACCATTAAATGTTAAAGTATCCTTAATATTTACATCTATTACGGCGACACCAATCTTTCCATTTGCCGTTTCAATAATATTTGCAATGTTTTCTCTCTGCAATTCAAGTTGAGCGTAAATTGATTGCAAAGAGAATAGACTGAAAAAGATAGCGAGCATAATATTTCTAAAAGTAGTTCTCATTTTGTTCCCTGTAACTTATCTAATTAAAAGCATCTTTTTAATTTTGGAAATCCCACTTTGAGTTTGAAGTCTATATAAATATACTCCACTAGGTAGAGTAGAAGCATTAAAATTAACACTATAACTTCCTGCAGATTGCTCTCCATTTACTAGTGTTGCAACTTCGCGCCCTAAAACATCAAATATTTTAAGGGTAACTTGTTGAACAGAATAATCAGTAACGCTAGGTATTGAATATTTTATTTTAGTACTTGGGTTAAAAGGATTTGGATAATTCTGGAATAGCTCAAAACTACTTGGAACATCGGTAGCATTCTCTTTAACATCAACAGTTGACATATTTTCGTAATAACTAAATGTGCCACCATAATTACCAACAATAATATCATAATCGCCATCATTATCTAAATCAGCAACTGCTGGGGATGTATTTTGCTCAGTAGTAATACCATTAACTACAGAATTATTTAATGTAAATGTGTTATTCACATTTTCGTAATAATTCATTTCTCTAGAAATATTACCTAAGAAAAGGTCGTAATCTCCATCGTTATCATAATCAACTGGATAGGGCACACAGTTAGATTTTCCATTTAATGAGCCAAAGAAATTTGGTATTACATCCCATTTAGCCGAATCAACAGTTCCACTATTTTCCAAATAGAACAAGTTACCATCTTCATTTCCAACAATAATATCAAGGTCATTGTCGTAATCATAATCTACCAAGCGTGGTACGGAGAAATTTCCAAAGTTGAACTCACTTAATAAATTGGAAACTTCTGGATAGGATGAATTAGATTTTTTATGCAGATATAGATTTCCACTTAAATCGCCTACAATTAATTCTGGAATTTGGTCATTATCAATATCTCCAACAGTAACAGCAGAGTATATTGAATGGTCGATACTTGCAAATTGTGCTGATTTTTCCAACCAAGCTGGTGAAGAGATGTTTCCAGTGTTTTCAAAATATTTAATATCGCCCATTTGGCTTCCACTGAATAGATCAAAATCGCCATCGTTATCAAAATCTAAAAGAAGAGGGCCACTCTGACCACCTATATCTATTGTTCCACCAAACAGAGAAAGGTTTTCTGTCCAGATTGGGGCTTCATTAGTACCACTATTTTTATAATACTTTAAAGGTCCAGTTGCTGTTCCATAAACTAAATCGATACGTCCATCACCCGATAAATCGACTAAAGCAGGGGAGTTCCAATAGGTATCAGTTCCAACATTTTGAAACAATGTACTTTTATTGGTCCAAACAAAAGCAGATGAATCGCCACTGTTTTGATAGTAATTGAACCCATGCCCATCTTTTCCGACCAATAGATCTAGAAGATTATCACCATTAAGATCAAATAATATAGGATACGCATAGAGACCAACATCAAACCAGATTGAAGAATTTGCTTCTAAAAACTGTGGAACTTTTCTATTGCCAGTGTTAGGAATATATTTTACACTACCATCTTCGCTAATACCAAAAACCAAATCGTAATCGCCATCACCATCAAGATCACCTAAAGTTGGAGTGGGAGCAGAACCCGAAACAACATCTGAAAATACGTTCTCTACTTCGGTATAATAAGCTTCTAAACTATCTCCAATATTTTCGTAATAATGAAGCCCTGTATAACCACCAGAAACAAAATCTAAATCGCCATCATCATCCAAATCGGCACAAGAACCCATTTCAGCATCAAGTCCTCTTATTAATTGGAAAGTAAATGCTTCGTTTTCAAATTTAGGATTGTACTTGTTTCCAATGTTGGTAAATAATAGAGGACCCTGATCTATATTACCCAATATCATTTCAAAATCGCCATCCGAGTCTAAATCGTAAAAGCGAGGTTGCGAAAAAGATAAAGAGGGGACACCACTAGGATTAAAAATTGAGTTTTCTTCTTGCCAAGGTTGTGCAATAAAACTAGAAATAGGTAGAATAATTAAGAGCGCAGTAAAGAAGTAAAGAGTTTTTTTCATTTTGTTCACATATTAGTTGAAATTGTTTATCCCAATTTAGTAATAATAAATTTTATTGGTTATTATTATTGTAAGCATAACTGCAGGTTTAACGTGTTAATTTTCTTGTCATTCCTGCATGACCCTAGCCGGAATCTCCAACTTTAAAAGATTCCGTGTAGAACCATCATGGAATGACTGAATGATAGGGAAGCCTTTATGCTGAACCAGCCTAAGGCTGGCTGGCTTGATTCAGCATCTTTTTATTGCATTGTGCTGTCGAGGACTATTCCTCGACATTCACTAATTCCCTATAACTCCACAACTACAATATCACTCTTTAAGCCCATAAGATTATCATTCTTTAGATACTGAAAATAATACTCGCATCCACTAACTGATGGTGGTGTAATGGAGTATGGGCTTTTCATATCAATTCCAACTTGAGTGTAATTCTCCTCGGTTGGCATTTTCTTAAAGACTGCAACTGCATCAAAGTAACCATGTAGTGTAAATGCAAAATCGTAACCAACTCCGGTTTTGGTTAGCTTAATAACTGGCATTGCTGTTGTCGGATCAAAGGAAGAAGCTTCTCCAACAACTCCTAAAAGTTTCCCTTTTGCCTCGGTATAATTTGGAGCTGCTTTAATACGTTTTACAAAGTTTCTAATGTTTTCTGCGCCACTATCAAGTGTTCCGTTTTTCTCATCAATTTTTTCTCTAAGTGTCGATCTAAGTGTTTCAACACTTGTAATTGCACTATCCATATCAGTACAAGTTGAGTTAATTGTAAGAACTTCTTCTTCAGTAAAACCAAGTGAGGTTCCAATAGCCGTAAGTTGTGTTCTGAAATTTTCATTCCATTGTACAATTGATGGTTCGTTGTGAGGAAAATAATCTTTAACCATGATAACTCCTTTTCGTCTTTTGACGAAATTTTATAATGTATTTTGTTTGTCTGGACTATTGTAAGTCCATTATTCAATAATTCTTTTCGCTTCCAATATATTCATACATATTTCTAAAGCATTAGTGATAATATTAATGCACGTATTAATAATAACAGATGGCTTTGTTAGAGGCGCCAGCTATCCAGAGCGGGTCTGTTCACTAAAGTGTGTCAAAAAAGAATTAACTTGTAATAAAAAAGG
>CBDUTO010000207.1:0-4340 GCA_965370315.1 uncultured Melioribacteraceae bacterium | reverse complement strand
TACAAACTTAAAGTGAAACTTATTCGTGTTTAGAAATTCAGCAAACCCTATTTATTTCCAATCCCATCAATTCTACATATCATATTGTAATTACAAAATCGGCAAGCTTTATCCCGGTTCTCTAGAAAGGGAGTAATTGGAAAATCACCTTTGCGGATAGACTGCACTGCACTCTTAACATGCTCAAGGGCAATCTCTACATATTCATTTATTATCTCTGTATAATCAACATTATTCCCTCGTTTAAAGAATACAGGGTTCTTTCCAAATTTATCTTTCTGAAATTTTAAGGAATAAATTGTCATTGCTAAAGGATTGAAGTTTTCTTCAGTACTATTTAGTAAGAGCTCTTTTGTTGCCCATACGTATATTGGTAGCTGAAGAGAAAGCCCTTCTTCAATTTCAGATTTAGAAACTTTTTTGCTTCCAGTTTTGTAATCAATTACTTCAAATGTATTCTCATTCTTGTTAATATCAATTCTATCAATTTTACCACGGAGTTTAATATCATCCAGAATTAACGGGTCTGAAACTGAAATTGAAGAATCTTGCTCCACATCTTCTACCCCAAAATTGGCTTCAAAGTATTTAGGGCGCCTTCCACTCGTATCATTTCTTTCCGTTAAGAGAAATTGATACAAGATTGAATGCTCTCTCTTTCCATTAAGTCCAAATATTTTTTCTTTTTCATAAAACACAAAAGGTGAATCTTTTAAAATTGATTCAGAATGTTTTTCTGCAATATCAAAAAGAACATTTTCTGCAATCTTGAGAATAGTATCTGTACAATTTTGAAGTTTAATGTTTTTATTAGAAATCTCAGAATAGAAATCATACATTATTGAATGAAGTAAACTTCCAATTTCTACTGCTTCTATCTCTTCATCTGGTTCATCAGCAATTTCAATTTTTAGAATTCTCTCTAAGAAATATCGAAAGGGACATTTCTTATATGTTTCAAGTTGTGAAATAGAATATGGGTTTTCTGGAGAATCTAAATCGTTAAATAATAAATCACCCTCTTCTAAAATAAATCCACTGTGTGACGAGTGTTCATGAGGAGAATTATTTCGGAATTCATCTTTTTGAGAAACTGACTTCCACTTCTCTTTTTCAGCAGCATTAATAAATTGAAGCGAATCTATTGGAATATTTCTTTGTGCATCTTCATTAGAATAGATAAGATGCTGATAATCCTCAACACCCTTACTCTTAATCTTAAATGCTTTCTCAAAATCTTTGAGGAATGTTGATTCAGCTGAGTGTTTCTCGCACTCGCTATTTGGTAATGTTAAATAGAGACCTTTGCTCCATGAAGCAAGAGATTGATAGAATTGGAATCGCTCGGCATTAAGATGTTCTCTGTCTTTTTTTGCAAATGAACCAGAGAAAAATATTTCGGGTCTGTACCTTGTTGGAAAATCACCATCTACTAAACCACCTAGAAATGAATACTCAAATTTCAATCCACGTAATTCATCAATGTTGGTAACAAGCACTCCATAGTTAGAACGTTCCTTAATATTAAAGCGAGTTGAATTACTAAGGGTGAAAAGTTTTTCTAAATAGAACGAAAGGTTATTGCTCAATTTAGTTCTCTTCTCATTTTCTATTAAACCTAGTATCTCTCTAGCTGAAACAAGAAAAGTTGTTAATGATTTTATTTCACTCTCTTTATTGGTAATGTCAGAAGAGAGAATATTATTGGGAATATTTAATTTGTGTATTAAACTATTTAATTCATCAAAGAACTCTAGTGGTTTCAAGTTATTCATAAATGGAGCAAGTAATTCGTCAATGATATCAAGGCTTTCGATAGCATTGTTATAATGAGAAATTGTCTTCTCACTTTTCCGTAATCCTTTAACCCGGTTTTCAAACTGAATTCCATTAGTTATAGATTGTCGCCAACCTTTTCTGCCGACTACAATATTTAATTTTGAGGCTGTATAAATTATTGAATTAATTTTAACACCATTTACATCCAGTAACGAATTACTAAATGCTCTTATAATATTTTTATAATAATAATCGGAATCTAAAATATCCAGAAAACTAGTAATTGCAATCACTGATTGAGAACTATCAAGTTTTAATCTATCAGTTAAGTTAAAGGGTATTCCATACCGAACAAAAACATCACGCACAATTGGGGAGTAGTTATTTATTAAATTAAATGTAACTGATATTTCATGTGGAAGAGCTTTCTCTGAGAGGAGTAAGGTTTTTACTTCTTTCGCAATTAGTTCTACTTCCTTCTCTTTACTTGGCGCACTTATTTTTACTATTTCATCTTGGAATTTATCAACTATACTCTCTTTCGATTTTAGAAAGAGTCTCTTTCTTACAAGTTCTATAAATGAATTAGGATTTATAGGATTTCTCTCTTCAACTTTTTTAAATCCATATTTTTGAAAACGAGAATAGGTTTCGTCTAAATGTGAAAATATCATTGAGTTGTATGAGTAGTAATCAAAATTTAGAAAGAGTGTTTTGTTTTTAAATTCGGCAAGTCTATTTATAATTGAAATCTCTAATGCTGAGAAAGCATCAAATCCAGTTAATACAATTAAGTCAACGTCCATAAATAACGTATCAAAATTATTTTCAAGATTTTTTCTTTCCAAACTTAAAAGTGTTGAATAAATATCACCTAACTCAAGAGCGTTTAGCTCCTTACATTTGGCTAAGAATATTTTATAAATCTTAGCAATATCAATTGCTTTCTTTTTCTCAGAACGTTCTAACTTATTTGATTCCTCTAAAAGTAATTCTGGAGTTATTCCCTCTTCTTTATATTTTGAAATAACATTTTTAATCCTATCTAAAGTTCCAGAAGGAATATTGCCGCTATAATTATTAAAGTATTGCAACTCAACATCTTTAACGCTTTGCTCAATAAATATGGACGCTGCCTCGCTACTCAATTCATGATATTGATTTGATACTTCAAGTAATTTATTTGTAAGGGTAGCAATTGTCTCTAAGTTAAGCCCGGTAACTACCTGGTTTGAAGCAAGTGATATTATCTCTTTTTTAAGTGTTCTCAACTTTCTGTTTGTTGGAACAATCAATAAAAATTTATCAAATTGATTATTCTTGATTCTCTCATTTAGAATCTCATCAATGTTGATCGATTTGATATTCTCTTTTGTTAAAATCATTTGTTTTTAAAGTGATGAACCTAGTATTTGAAAAATTTATAGTACAAGGTAATAAATAAAATTTGAGTACTATTTAGCAAAAACAATTAATTATTATGCATTAAAAAGTGTACTTATTTATAACACTGAAATTTAATATATTATAGCATCAATATTTAGAAAGATATTATGTGTACGAAATAATGATTGTCATTCCCGAATGCTCTTGTCGGGAAACTCTAAATGTATAAAAGATTCCCGTTAGAAACGTGCGGGAATGACACTTACAGATTGGATTTATTAAGATATGAAACGCATAATTATTATATTACTTCTACTACCAACTACTTTCCTTTTTGGACAAAGGATTGGTGAGTTAGCACCAGAGAAACCTCCTACCCAATTTCCTAGTAATTCATGGGGTGCTGATTTACTATTTGGTGATGGTGGTTTTGGTATTGGCACATTTTTGAGAAAATCTTATTCCCGAAAAATATCTGGCTTTATAGATATCTCATTCTCAGAATCTAAAGATGCACGTGAGTTTGAGTATTTTGATTATTTTGGAAGATCAATAATTGTTGGAAAAGAAAACAGAGTCTTTTTTATTCCCTTAAATGTTGGCATTCAGTATAGAATTTTTGAAAAAGAATTAACCGACAACCTTCGCCCATATTTTTCAGCTGGTATTGGACCAACACTTGGAATTTCAACTCCATTTCAAGAAGATTTTTTCTCATCATTTAAGCATGCACAATTTCATTTTGCAGTTGGTGGTTACATTGGCTTTGGTGCAGATTTTGGCTTAAGCAAAAAGAGCCTCTTAGGTTTAAATATGCGATACTACTATTCAAAGTTTATTAGTGAAGGTGTTGAACCAATGACTGGTAGAATTAAAGATGATATTGGAGCATTTTACATTACACTTAATATTGGTATAATGTATTAAAGTAGTTTTTTTAAGCTAAAATATTTGACTTGTTTTAAAAGAGATAAATAGATATTTTGCACTTAACTAAAAAATGATGGCAACCAAATTACAAGGGGCATTTTGAAAAGAGGCAAATGTAATATTAAAGAGAGCAACACACAACTCACTAAAAACTTACTTGAAACAATAAATGATAGCTTTATTTTTCAACTTTCAACTTTCAACTTTCAACTTTCAACTTTCAACTTTCAACTTTCAACTTTCAA
>CBDUTO010000206.1:0-4405 GCA_965370315.1 uncultured Melioribacteraceae bacterium | reverse complement strand
TTTAACAAAATAATCTATTTTAGTACTTTAGTTATTTACTTGCGGATTTAAGGTATTATAGATAATCAATTGGCAAATTGGAATACTCAAAACTTATCTGCTAGGACTTATCTATTATGGTTAACTATTTTTGTTGATGGAGATACTGCCATTAGTTGTAATAGAGAAGTTGCTCTTACTAATATTACAGGTGTAAATGAGCCAACTGTATCTGATAATATTTATCTTTATCCAAATCCTACAACTGGAATATTTACAATTGAAGGTAATAATATTTTAAAAATCGAAATATTTAATACAGCAGGGAAAGAAATCTATAATGGACATTTGACTACCGTTAACCTTGAAGAATATCAAAAAGGAATTTACTTTGTAAGTATTAAAACAGAAAATGGAGTATTCATAAAAAAAATAATATTGAATTAATATTAAGAAATTACGTTTGGTAACAAAGTATAAAAATAATAGCCGAAATAGCAGTAAATATGAATATTGTAGCCCGCTTCAATTTCCTTGTAAATTGAAAGAGTTGAGTTCCGTAATCGGCAACATTTCATAGTGTGCCAAGAAGCAATGAACGGCAATAAATCTTAATTGCATGCTGTAATTAAGATGCCTGCCTGTCGGCAGACAGGGTGGAATCAGTTTTATATTGATGACCCACCGAAGTTGTCTTGCAGGAGGGGGGCATCAAACCGTCCAAAGGAGCTTTGGTAAAGAGCCATGGTGCTGAGCGTTTGGGAACAATTGTACCACGAGTACAATTAGGTATGGATAAAAGAGATGAACGAAAGTGAACCTTTGATGAGGTGTCGAGAAGTAGCTATATTCAATCAAAAGCTGTAAGGTATGAGATGCAGTTATAAGTGTATCGGAAGCCTGTTTATTGGCTACATGGTAGGCGTCATTCAGGCGGCATGAATTTTGTTTAGGCTTAATTACGGAACTCGGGAATCAGCAAGATAATGCAGGGAAATGTGCAATAGGTTTACCTTATAGGCAGAATACCGATGTATCTTGTTGGGACGGACTAATCCGTAGTAGTGTTGAAGCTTTTGCAATGAAAGTGGAGCAAAGGGATTAGCTTATTTATTCTACATTTTTGCTAACTTGAAAGAGGATGAGCTTATATTTGTAGTTAAATAAGAAGAGTCGTATGTATCAAGCACGGTTTTGTGAGAGGCTTAGGGTAAAACTTCCTTTGCCTACTTGACGCCTAGCTGTTGTGTATAAGCTAAAAGGGAGATGAGAATTTAAGGAGATAGATGAACAATATTAATAATATAAAACAAGAATATTTTAAAATCTTGAATCAGCAAAAATTTGTTGAAAAGGAATTGGATTATACAATTTTCGAGAAGCAGATACCGTTTTTAACACAAATGGCTCAAGTCAATAACAGTGGATTGACAGTGTTTGATTTACATAAAAAAGAGCATATTTTCAACTCTTTTAATCTTGACAATTTATTTGGTTACAACTTAGATAAAATTGATACAAATTATTATAATTCAAGAATTCATCCAGATGATGTTGCTTGGCTTATGAAAGTTGGAACTTCTGCCATAAAATATTCTTATGCTATACCTATTTCTGAAAGAAAGAAAAAGAATTATAAACTGGTAAATGAATATCGTATTCTAAACTCTCAAAATAAATACATTAGAATAATAGAACAGTTTCAAATTCTTGAATTAGATAAAAGCGGGAACTTTTGGTTGGCTCTAAGCACTATGGATATTTCACCTAACCAAGAAGATTATGATGGAATTAGAAGTCAATGGATTAATTTAGATACAGGAGAATCAAGAATAATTGCAACTCAGGACCAAAATTACCATTCAAATTTATCTAAAAGAGAATTGGAGATATTTTCTTTTGTTAAAAAAGGATTACTGAGTAAGGAAATATCTGAAAGATTATCAATTAGTCTGCATACTGTAAATACACATAGACAAAATATATTAAAGAAATTAGGAGCTAATAGTTCTATTGAAGCTATTGAGTATGCGAAAAAGTTGAATTTAGTTTAATATCAACTTAAAACAAAAAAATACTGATTAATCAGTATTGCCTATTTTTATTCCCAAGAGTAAATTTGCATTAAATCTAAAAGAGATTAAAAATGCAATTAAAAAATTTACTATTTGTGATGATTATGTTTATAGCGGTAATTTCTTATTCGCAAGAAATTACACAAAGCATAAAAGGCAGAATAATAGACAAAGATAGCGAAATCAGCCTGCCAGGAGCAACGGTTATTGTTGTAGATAGCAAACCTATTATTGGTGCTACAACTGATTTTGATGGTAATTTTATTTTAGAGAATATTCCTGTGGGCAGAGTATCATTGCAATTTAGTTTCATAGGTTATGAAACGAAAGTTGTATCCAATATTCTGTTAATTTCTGGTAAAGAACTTCGATTAAATATATCCTTAAAAGAATCGTTTTCAACACTTACAGAAGTTGTAATTAGAGCGGAAATAAGAAAAGAAGAAGCCTTAAATAAAATGGCAACTTTATCGGCAAGAACATTTTCGGTTGAAGATGCTCAACGTTTTGCAGGTGGTATGGACGATCCTTCACGCTTAGCAAGTTCTTTTGCTGGTGTAACACCAAGCACTATCGATAATAATGAAATTGTGATTAGAGGAAATGCGGCAAAAGGTATTTTGTGGCGATTGGAAGGAGTAGAAATTCCAGCACCAAATCATTTGGCAGGTATGTTTTCTGGTGGAGGGGTAAACACTATGTTTAGTAGCAATATGTTGGCAAATTCCGATTTTTTCACAGGTGCTTTTCCTGCTGAATATGGTAATGCTATTTCTGGTGTATTTGACATGAAATTGCGAAAAGGAAATCAAGATAAAAGAGAATATGCTTTTCAAATTGGTAGTCAGGGAATTGATTTTGCTCTTGAAGGTCCTTTTAAAAAAGGAAAGCGTTCAACATATCTTGTAAACTACAGATATTCTACATTAGGATTAATGCAAGGATTAATGCCGCAAATTACTGGACTCCCAACATATTCTGACTTGTCAATAAAACTTGATTTTCCAACTAAAAAATTTGGAATTTTTTCAGTTTGGAGCATTAATGGTATGGGAAATATTGTTAATGATATGAATATGGATACAACTACTTGGAATAATAATATGGAAAGTTTTCAATACAATATCAGCTATAAATTAACCGCATCAGGTATTAATAATAGATTAATTTTGAATGAAAAAGCATATTTATTTTCATCAATTTCTTTTTCCGGCACTGAATACATAAACAAAAACGATTATTATAGAAGAAATTTACAAAAAGTTCCTTATACAAATCAAAACGAAACAAATACACGCTTATCGTTTACATCATATTTAAATCACAAGTTTAACAAAACACATACTAATAGAACAGGGTTAATTTTAAATCAATTAACATATAAATTTGATGTAGCGAGTAACACAAACCTTGCAGTAAACAACGAGGCAGACTATTTTATAAATAGCAAAGGTTCGACTTTTAGCAGTCAGATTTATACACAATCGAAATATTATTTATCAAAAAATATAAATATAAATGCGGGCATTCATCTTGTTCATTTTAACGTAAATAGTGAATTTGTTGTAGAACCTAGATTAGGTATAAATTGGAGATTTAAACCTAAACATTCATTAAATGTTGCTTATGGTAAACATAGCAGGGTTGAACCATTGAGAATTTATATGACCGAAATACCAGTTGGGAATACTTACGAAAGATTAAATTCCAAATTAAATATTACAAAATCACATCATTTTGTAATTGGATATAATGTGACAATTGCAAATAAAATTCACTTAAATATTGAACCATATTATCAAATACTTTACGATGTTCCTGTAATTATAGATAGCTCATTTTCAATGCTCAATTATACAAGTGAAACATTTTTTACCGAGCAAATGGTTAATATTGGAACAGGCATAAACTATGGAATAGATATAACTCTTGAGCAATTTATTGACAATGGCTTTTATTATATGTTAACTTCATCCTTATATCAATCAAAATTTAAAGGAGATGATGGTATAGAACGCAATACGAAATATAATCAGAATTTTGTTTTTAATCTTTTAGTCGGAAAAGAGTGGAAACTGAAAAACAATAGTATTTTCGGAATTAATGGGAAAGCAACAATAATTGGTGGTAAAAGACAAACCCCTGTAAATTACAATGAATCAATAAAATATCAATATGTTGTTTACGATGAAACAAAACCTTTCGAATTGCAATTACCAGCAAAATATTATCTTGATATTTCGTTAAATTATACAATAAACCGACCAAAATGTTCACATTCAATAATTCTACAAGCAAAAAATTTATAGAGGTGTTTATTTAGATACAACTATAATATTCTTATATTCAAT
>CBDUTO010000205.1:0-4426 GCA_965370315.1 uncultured Melioribacteraceae bacterium | reverse complement strand
AGCTTTTTTATCTTTTTTCATAGTTTATAATTTCCATGTCATTACGAGAAGTCTGCTCTTAAGATGACGAAGTAATCTACTGGAGATTGCTTCATCTCAAACTACGGAATTCGCAATGACATTTTTTATTCTGTCACTTAAATCATTTTCTTTAAGTCTTCCAATGACGTTTCCTCATAATTACTCTCTTTAATAATTTCATTAAAACTACTAATGATTTCATCAAATTTCACATCACTATATTCATCTTTTTTATTCTCTACATCTTTAAGCATTTCTGCAAACTTCTCTTTTAATGGATTCTTAATTTCATTTTCACTAAAATCATCAACAAGTTTTTCAATCTTTTGAATTGCTAATTCTTTGGCTCTCTCAGTACTTTCGGAAATAATATCTTTACCATATTTATCATACAGATAAAATGAAGTTCCAAGGATAACAATTATTATTGCTATAAATTTGAGAATGCAACCAAACTTCATCTTTCAATAATCCCTACGTCATTACGAGGAATCCTTGTTTTTATGACGAAGTAATCTGTGCAGATTGCTTCAACCCAAACTACGGGATTAGCAATGACATTTATGGCTATAATCACTCTACTTCTTTCCTTGGAATTCTTTTAACAATTACTTTGGCAATTCTATTATTTTCAATTTCTACAACTTCGAAATTAAAGTCATTAAAATCAAAGTTATAACCTTTTTCCGGAATATTTCCAGCTTGTTGGAAAATAAAACCACCAATTGTGTCGTAATCATCATCTTCATTTTTGAAATTACTATCAAACAATTCATTCACTTCATCAATATCAGCTTTTCCAAGAAGAATATACTTATCATCATTTATTTTTATTATTTCTTCATCTTCATTATCGTATTCATCTTGTATTTCACCAACAATCTCTTCCAAAATATCTTCAAGAGTAATTAATCCGGCTGTACCACCATATTCGTCAACCACTATACCAAGATGCATGTTTTTCTCTTGAAATTCCTTAAGCAAATCACTTATTAGCTTAGTTTCAGGAACAAACATTGCTTCACGTAATATTTTCTTTAGATTAAAATTTTTCTCAATTTTTCCAATAACAAGAAAACTTAGAACATCTTTAGCGTACAATATTCCAACAATATCATCTAAACTATCTTTGTAAATTGGAATTCTACTATTTCCAGATTCAGTAATTATTTGAATTACTTCTTCAAAAGTAGATTCTATAGAGATTGATTTTATATCAACTCTTGGAGTCATAACTTCACGAGTGCTAATTGACTTAAAATCTACCAATCCATGAATTAATTCATGCTCATCCTCTTCAATAGAACCATGTTCCATTCCAATATCAGCTAATTCAGCAATTTCAGAAGTTCGCAAAGCTGTTTTCGATGCGTCTATTTTTATTTTTGATACAATAAACTTAATTGAGTCAGTTAATATTTTAGCAACTGGGTAAATAATAACAGAAGTACAATAGAGAGGAAATGCAACCATTTTAGAGAATGTAATTGGGGTCTTGGAAGCAAATAGCTTTGGAGTAATTTCACCAATTACTAATATAGAAATGGTGAGTGATACAATTTGTATTAAAAGAGCCAATTCAACAGAAAAATTATAAATGCTAGAAATTTGAATTGCTAATGAAACTGAAATAATAGTAGCAGCAACGTTAAATATTGTATTTCCTAACAGTATTGTAACTAATAATCTTCTTGGTGATTTTAAAAGTAAAACTATATACCTACTTAGAAGAGAATTTTGAGCTTCAATTTTGCTTAGTTGTTTTTTATCTAACGAAAAGAGAGCTACCTCAGAACCTGAAAAAAATGCTGACATAACTAATGAAAGAAATAGTAAAAATATTCCCGAATACCAATCAATTTCCAATTAAGTCTAGAGACCTCATAATGTTTTACATAACCTGACTAAATATAATAAAAAAGAGCAATTAAAAATATTTAATTGCTCTTTGGATCAAATGATTTTTAGGTGGAGAAAATAAATTAGGCATAATATTGAAAAATTCTATAGAAGAAAAAGTTTTTATCTTTAATACCTCTTATTCTCTGTCTGAACAATTTTAATTTAGCATGAAATCCTTCTATAGCAGCGTTTGAAGCTCTGTTAATAAAGTAGTTCTCAATACCAGTTAAATGTCTTTCAATAGTATTTGCTGCACTAATTAGTCAATCCTTAAAAAGCCCAGTTATATATTTTTGTATTATTTAGATTATCCCAAAACTCAAAAATGCTTGCTATTTTGGAATATATAAAAAGAGTTAATTTTTTAGATTCTCTATTCATCCACTTTTTTAAGTTGTATGCTGTTGCAGAGAGTAAAACATTAGCCATATCTCCATTAGTTCCTTGGAAATTAACATACTTGATATCGGTATGCCAGTGTTCATGAGGTGCAGTTGGTTGAATAAATCCATTTCCTTTAGATGACTTTTTTAACTTATTCCATTTATTTAGTAAACCAGCCGTTTTTAGCACTCTATAAGTAGTTGATGGGCTTACAGCTACAATATTATCATCAATCATCATATATGTTAATCTTCTATAACCTTCGCTAATATTGTTTTGAGCATATCCAAGAATTGCTTCTCTTTCCCAATCAAGAATCCAGTGTCTCTTTGGTATTATTCCATTATGATTGTTTGGCTGCTCAAACCTATCTCTCCAAGAATAGTATTTGCTTGAACTTATTCCAATCATACCAATAAGTTTATTGGCTGGAGTATTTGTTTTTGATTTTATCATTTCAGTAAACTCAATAATACTATCTCGAATATCTGGTTCAACCCATTTACCATTTAGTCCTCTCCAGATATGCTTTTTTTTATACTGATAGTATCTCTAATTAGATAACTGATGGCTTCATCTCTATCTCTGAGCTTGGCTTCCAATTTCTCTATTTTCTTTTGATCTGAAGCAGTGTGTTTGTTCAATAAATTCTGCTGACCAAAAATACCAGAGGCTGATTCAAATAGTTTCTTTTTCCAATTATAAATATCATTGGCTCTAACTTCATACTTTTCACATAGTTGACTTATTGGAACATTGTTCTCCAACAATTCTCGCAATATTATTGTTTTTTGCTCTCCACTATAATGCTTTCTTTCTACCATGGAATACTCCTTTTTTACTCTTACGTAAATTTATGAAATCCCTTTTCCATCTGATGCTTTACATAAGATTATTCCACAGTAATATACCTGTTCTTTGTTCAATATATTTAGTAGATACACGATAATCTTTAAGATTATTTGCAAGTGATTTATTCGCCATTTCAAAAGCCCACATTTTTAATTTACCATTTTTCTCTTCAGTTAATATACATTTGAAGAAATGGCTAGGTACTGGAATGCTTAAACCACAACGATCATTCTCGCCAATCATTTCAATTGTATTACTAAAATCAAAAATAGGATCAGTTAGCACATAAGTTTCAAGTACATTAGGTTTTTCATCCAATTTTCTAAAACGTTTAAACAAACGCCGACGTTGCCATGTCAGCTGTGTATGCGATTGTTAGGTCACAATCCCATTAATTAGTTAATTTTTATAAAATATGGCCAACCAAATAGTAACTTTATCTGGATCAGTCCATTTAACCTTATGCTTTACATGAGCTGGTATGTTGAGATAGTCACCCTTGGACAACTTGAATTCCTTTCCATCCTCGAAAGAAATAATCCCGCATCCATCCAAGACTATTACCCACTCATGTTCCTCTTGGTCGTACCAACTTTCTGCTGGCGATGATTGACCTTTGGAGAGTATCCGTTCTATCCTTACATTTTCATGCTTTAGTAGATCCTCTACAATTTCTTCTTCGATATTATCTGGAATTCTAAAGAATATATTTTTCATATCAGTTTGTCTTTGTTGTGATTTAACGGTGTCGTTGCTTACTTGTCCACCGTTTTTACGTTTTTAAAGACGCAACCTTTACGCCTTTTGTTAAAAAATAATTTATTATTTCAAACTTTATTTTCATAAACCAACTACTTTTAATGCAGATTATAAACCAAAAAGACATAGCGTAACGCTAGTCAATTAGAACAATTGGTTAATTGTGTATTTCGAAATATGCTATGATAATTCCAAAACATTAGTTTAAATCCATCGTCTGACTTTTGATGAATAAGCTAAGTAGTCTTTTCCAAATTTCTTTAACAGATATTCCTCTTCAGGTTTCACAGCTTTGAATAAAAAAAGGAAATAGAGAATAGGCAATACACAGAGCAGCCATGGAGAAAAGGTCAAAATAGAAATTCCAAATAATAGAATCAATAATGATAAGTACAATGGATTTCGTGAAAAACGATAGGGGCCTTTCTGTACAATTTTGATAGTAGATTTTACTTGATCTGCTCCCCAACAAACATACATTAAGTTAAGCCACTAATTTAAAATACCT
>CBDUTO010000204.1:0-4612 GCA_965370315.1 uncultured Melioribacteraceae bacterium | reverse complement strand
ATAACAGTGCACACTTTGTTGATGGTCTCTGGGATGTAAATTCAGATGATTGGATTGGGGATGACGAACCAATTCCATTTACACAAGATTTTGGTGAACTTACAATAGCAGATGAGCATTTGTTAAGTTTTGGAAACATAAAATATTATGGAAGTGTGGCATATGCTACTTTGGTTAGACCCGCAGAATTAGAAAAGTGGTCTGGCAATTTTGGACTTGAAATTAGTTCAGATAAAATACTTGGTAGTGTTTTACAAAAACCTGTTAATCTTTTCTTTGCTTCACATAATGTTTTTGCAGGTAAACCAAAGTATCAGCTTAGTACAAATAATTTGTTCGGAGTAAAATTTGGTGAATGGTACGGAAAAGGATTAGTACTCTATCTTTCATATTATTATGGAAATCATAAATTTAACGAGTACTACTTTAAGCGTGTTAGTCAGTTTGGTATTGGCTTTAGCGTTGATTTCTTTTAGCTTAAAAGGTAGCTGAGCAAAGTGGAAACTACAAGCTCAACAGAATCCACAAAACAATAAGTAAATTTGGAATAAGTTTAATTACATATTGATTGATCCCAATATTTTGCATTTTCCTTAAAAACCTATCCCACCAAAGGAAATCAGGTCCAATATGATTTAAGCCTTTTCCCATTGTGCGGGCAACAAAGAAATCGTGAGCTACTGATCTAATTCCTACAGCAAGTAGTATCATTTGAAAAGCAAAAAGTAAATTATCAGTTATAAAATATATGAGTACTGCAAAGACAATTTTCACTAATGCTTTTTCAAGCCCATCATACCAATGCCAATCTAGCTCATATTTTACGAAACCTTTTTCAATTTCTTTGAATTTTTCAGTTCCAAGTTTCTCACGCATTAGTTTGGTTTCTAATGCAAAAGCACCGTCATGACTTCCTTCAAAGTAATAGTATAAAATCCAAAATAGAATTGCAGATAAGAATAGATAGATTTCCATTAGTTTATCTCATTTTTATTATTTACTAGTTCAGGGTATTCCCTATGTAAATGTTCGAATATTTGACCAGCAATTAGTTTGTTAGCAATAGGGGAGTAATGTCTTTTCATAAAGAGTGATTCAAATCCATTTTTTCTCCCATATTTATTCAGTTCCTCATATGGCTCAACAAAAACATTTTGAAGTTTAAGGGTTGAGAACAAATCATCGTAAATGAATTTTTGATTATAGAATAAATCGAGATAGTTTTTAGTGATAAAATCGAAGTCATTCATCACAGGAAGGTGGAGAGGAATAAAAATGCTATTTGTATTTTTCACACTTCTACTGAACCTCTCAAAGATTTTGTAAGTTATTTGATAACTTTCGTTATTTGAGTTGTAAAAATCAACCTCATTAAATACCTGAGAAATTGATGAGGAAACAAAAGAGAGTGATTTACTTAAATAGAAAGGGTTTGTTTCATAGTTCTCTTTATCATAAAATCCTTCGAAATGAGAAAACTCCCAAGTGTCAAAATTTCTAATTATATCAGCAGTTTTGGTAATATCAATTATAGGATTTTTAATGAATTGTAACTTTTTACCACTAATAACAAAGCGAGGTTTAGAATATGGAATTTCAGTTGTGTGATAGTAGAATGGTCTTAAAAGATTAATGTGACGTTTTACGTTTTCAAACTGTACACCAAGTATTACAATATCAGGTTGAAATTTCTCTTTAATTGATTCCCATCTTAACAGCGCTTGATCCAATCCATAACCACTTACAGCAAAATTAATAACTTCGACTTTTATATTGTTTTTTGATAAAAGCAATTCCAAATAATTCCCAATTGTATTTTGAAATTTCACTTCATCACCGTGTGAGTATGAATCTCCAAAAATTGCAATTCGTAATTTGGTTGTATCCGAGTAATCCGTTAAAATATCATCACATCTAATTCCATCTTTATTATATATGTAGAGTCCATCATTGCTTTTATATATCGGACTTGGTGACCATCCAAGAAGCGAATTGGGTAGAAGTCTAACATTAAAATATTTTCGCGAAAAACTATTTTTATCATAAATTTGTAAAAGAGAGTCTGGCACTTTATGGTTTTGTAATTCTTCTATCTTTTTTGCAGTCTCTTTTATAGGTAATTTGTATGGTTTAAGATGAACATGACTTAAGCTTAAGTTTCCATCCAAATCCTCATCCACGATAATTGTGAACGTAATCTCTACTAGAATAAAAGAGATTAGTAGCGTTATAAGTAGTAATGTTAATTTTTGTTTCATATGATTATAATTTAAATACTGTCATTCCCACGTGTTTCTAGCCTGCCTTTGTCGGAAGACAGGTGGGAATCTTTCACATAGCTGGAGATTCCTGATATGAGTATTCGAGAATGAAAGTTGCTTCTCAAGATCATTTATTTCATGCTGTATCTATCTTCTTCAAAATGAGATTGAAAAATTCACTATTTTGCAATGTTTATAAAATCATTAAATAATTGTCACACAAAGATAAATAATTGTATTGGAAAATTTAGTTAGAAAAAGGATTGTAAATATTGCTAAAATTGGAATAGGTGTCGGGCTTCTGATTTTTCTTATCTACTACATCGACCCAAATACGATTAAAGGAACTTTTCTAAAAGCTAACAAAACTTACTTTTTAATTGCATTTCTATTGTTGCCTCTTAATCTAGTTTTACAATATTTTAAATGGAAAATAATAAGTGTAAAATATTTTGATATTAATAGTAGTGAAAAAATATGGCTCTCACTTTTTTACGGAATTAGTGGAGGTATATTTACTCCAATGAAATCGGGCGAGTACTTTGCCCGAGCACTTCCTTATAAAAATGTTAAAGTTTTGGATGTAGTTTTGGCAACATTGGTAGATAAATTAATTCCAATATTCTTTGTTGTTATAATTGGAGGAACATTTTTTATTATTTATTTGAAAAGCCTAATTGGGTTTTCAAGTTTTATGACTTTTGGGCTAATTTTAATCTATCATTTTGCTATTATAGTTCCGCTCTATTTGGTCTTTGGAAGTAGCAAAATCTCGATTAAATTAGGGGTGTGGATGAACTCAAAAAAATATTTTAAGAAAGGACTTGCAAGAATTTCATTTCTAAAAGATATGGATAATGGTACACTCATCAAACTTGGAGTAGTCTCGTTCTTCTATCATTTAACTTTTACAATTCAGATGACTTTTTTGCTTTCTGCCTTTAGTGGTCATCTTAATTTTTTGTTATTTTTCTTTGCAGCAAATTTAATAATTTTTGCTCAGATTGTAATCCCACCAATTGCTTTAGGTGAAGTGGGAGTTAGGGAAGGAGCTGCTGTTTACTTTTTGCAAAACCTAGGATTCTCGGGTGCAGTTGGATTTAATGCAGCAATTAGTCTGTTTTTTATAAATTTACTTTTACCATCCATTATTGGTTTTTTGTTATTAATAAAGAGGAATTAAATTGGCGGATATTTTATCATTAATATTTATTGTACTTCTCACATTCTATTTTCTGTTTATTCGTAAAATAAGAATTGGGTTAACAAAACTTGGATATTACCAAACACAATCGCAGCTTGATGAATTTATATCTATCATAATTCCATTCCGAAATGAGAGTGAAAAAATACTCGTGAATTTAAAAAGTATTGAGTTACAAAATTATCCAGCAGACAAGTATGAAGTAATTTATATAAACGATTTTTCCAACGATGACTCTTTTGAGAAACTTAAAGATGGAATTACGAAAGAGAATGTTACTCTCTATTCAATGGAGGAGAGCAAATTTGAGAAAGCCCATAAAAAGCAAGCAATTGAATTTGGAATTTCAAAAGCAAAAGGAAGTATAATCCTATTTACAGATGCAGATTGTACGAACCCTCCAGATTGGATTGCAACAATGGTTGCTGGATTTGAAGAGAATACAGCATTAATTTCTGGGCCAGTCGCCTTTACTGAATCGGATAGTTTATTTGGAAGATTGCAAGCGCTTGAATTCGCTGGTCTAATTCTTTCAGGTGCTGGATTGATAGGGAATAATACTCCAATGATTGCAAGCTCCGCGAATCTGGCTTTTCGAAAATCAGTGTTTGAAGAAGTTGGAGGCTACAAAGATTTAATGAATCTTTCATCAGGTGATGATGAACTTCTGATGCAAAAAATTGCATATAAAACTGATTACGATGTTAAGTTTTGTTTAGCTAAAGATGCCCTTGTAATTACTGATCCAAATAGAAGTGTAGAAGATTTTAACCAACAAAGAAAACGTTGGGCAAGCAAAGGACTCTTCTATGAGAATAAATCAATTGTATTTCAGTTAGTTTTAATTGCTCTCTTTTTTATTGGAGTATTAGTTCAACCAATTCTAGGAATATTTTTAGATGCGAAAATATTAATTGTTTTTGTAGGTTCTTTCTTCGTGAAAATAATTATTGAATATGCCGTTTTGCAAAATGTTGTTGGAATACTTTTTAAAAATATCTATATTAGTAAATTTATATTCCTTAGTAGTCTTAACGAAATTAGGCTTATCCTTACAGTATCTATAAGTATTATAACATTCCTTACCTTGTTGATAAAAAGTAATATCATCTACATAACAAGTACCTATAGCATCCGCTACACTAGC
>CBDUTO010000203.1:0-4637 GCA_965370315.1 uncultured Melioribacteraceae bacterium | reverse complement strand
AATATTGAAAATTATAAAACTGATTTAGTAAATCAATCAACACTTGAGGCAAATCTTATAGCAGAATTTTGTGTTGCTCCTTTAATGTTTAATCAGAATGAAGGGGCAAAGGATATACTTGCAAAACTTCGCAATATTCCAACTGTTTCATACGGTCATTTATTAGATAATGAAGGCAATATTATCACTAAATATAGTAGTAATTATGAATCAATAAAATTCCCACCCATACCCATTAACAGAACCCTTTCTAAATATGAAGATAACAACTTACATATCTACCAACCAGTTGAGTTTGATGGAAATAAATATGGTACTCTTTATCTCAATGTTTCAACTCAAAGTTTAGATAAGCAAATTTCAAATCATATATTAATTAGTCTAACAATTGGAATTGGAATATTTCTTTTAGCATTCTTCATTGCAAGCAGACTTCAACACACAATTTCAGATCCAATATTAAAATTGGCGAAACTTACGGAAGAAATATCAGAAAGCAAGGATTTTTCTGTAAGGATTGAGAAAAGGAGTGATGATGAAATTGGGACGCTCTACAAGGGTTTTAACAATATGCTTTCACAAATAGAATTAAAAGATAAAGACTTAATACAAAGTGAACTTCGTTATAGGAATCTATTTGAAAATGCACATGTACCTTTGTGGGTAGAAGATTTTTCAGAGGTTAAGAAAAGTATTGATCAGCTTAAGCAAAAAGGTGTTACTGATTTTAGAATTTATTTTGACGAAAATCCAGAGACGGTAGTTGAAATTGCTTCATATGTAAAAATACTTGATATTAATAATGCAGTTTTAGAATTACATGAGGCAGAATCAAAAGAAGAATTATTGCAAGGTTTGGCATTAATATTTACTGAAGATTCAATGGTTGCATTTAAAGAGGAACTGATTGCTATTGCTCAGGATCAATCAGTATTTGAATTTGAAGGGGTTGTAAAAACAATAAAAGGAGAGGAAAAACAGATACTTTTAAATTGGTCTATTGTTCCTGGATATGAAAAATCATTAGAAAAGGTTTTTCTTTCAACTACTGATATTACTGAACGTAAGTTACAAACCAAAGAATTATTTGATGTTAATGAAAATCTCAAGCAAGCTCAAAGTCTAAGTCATGTGGGTAATTGGCAATGGAATATGGTAACAGATAAAGCTATTTGGTCTGATGAGATGTACGCAATCTACGGTGTGGAAAAAGAAAAGTTTGATCCAACAAGTAAAAATGTTTCGAAGAGAATGCTTTCTGAAGATTCTTATAAAATGGAACGAGCTATTGGAGAACTCATTGAAAGTGGAAAATCAGAACCATTTGAATTCAGAATTAAAAGACCTTCTGGAGAGGAGCGCTATTTATATATTATGGCACTTAAATTTGGAACTGAAGAGAGGAAGGAGTCAAATATAATCTTTGGAGTTACTCAAGATATTACTGATCGTAAGAAACTAGAAAAGGAAAACATACAACTTGAAGCTCATCTTCGGCATCAGCAAAAATTAGAATCTATTGGTGTGCTTGCTGGCGGTGTTGCACATGAAATTAATAATCCTATTAATGGAATAATGAATTATGCTCAGCTTATAAAGGATAAGTTAGTAGAAAATAATCCACTTAGAGAGTATTCCAGAGAGATTATTATTGAAACTGAACGTGTTGCAACAATTGTTAGAAATCTTCTTACATTTTCTAGAGATGATAAGGAAACACATAGTTTTGCAAAAATGGATGATATTATTAATAGCACTATTTCTCTAATACAAGCTGTTTTTAAGCAAGACCAAATAAGTCTAAATGTTGATATACCAAATAATCTACCTCAACTAAAGTGCAGAAGTCAACAGATACGCCAAGTACTGATGAATTTAATGACAAATGCAAAAGATTCATTGAATGAAAAATATAAGAGTTATGATAAAAATAAAGTTATTAAAATATCGGTTTCGCAATTCGAAAAAGAGAATCGTAGTTGGATGTGTGTAACTGTAGAAGATAATGGAGTTGGGATATCAGAAGCAATACAAAGTAAAATATATGATCCATTTTTTACCACTAAAGATAGAGCAACTGGGACCGGACTTGGTCTATCAATCAGTTATGGAATTGTAAAGGATCATCAAGGAAAATTGCATTTTGAGAGTGAGGTTGGTAAATTCACAAGGTTCTATCTCGATATTCCAATTGACTCTTGATGGATCGATTGAATTTGACTTGAAATAAGCGAAAGAAAATTGGTCTGAATGGTATTTAAATTTTGACAATTATGCTGGAAGAAATGTTGATTTAGAGACTGTAACATTTTTTGTGTAAATGGCAAAATGCTTATTTGAGGAACGGATTTAACCGTTCCTCAAATGTAATGGAAAATTGATAAAAAATGAAAGCCAAATCTCTAATTGAGATACTCCATTTTTTGTGATACAATACTTTGCTTTTCATCCATCTTAAATTGATCAACCAACTCACTCAAATTTTCGGTAAGTCTGTTTAAGTCTTCTGAAGCAGAAGCTATTTGCTGAACACCTTGTGCTGATTCGTTTGCAACATTATTTATTGCCTCCACATTTGTTGAAACTTGTTCAGCAGTTGCAGATTGCTGTTCACTAGCTGCTGCTACTTGTGCTATTTGGCCTGAAACATCTTCCGTACTTGATAATATGGAATTTAATACTGTGCCAACTTCTTCGTTTAATCTAAGTCCTTCCTTTACAGATTTTCCAGCTTCTTTCATTGAACTATCTGCTTCCTTCGCTTCCCCCTGAATTGCTTTAATAGTCTCAGCAATCTCTTTTGTAGCTTTTGTTGTTCTTTCAGCTAATTTTCTAACTTCATCTGCTACTACTGCAAAACCACGACCTTGTTCACCAGCACGTGCTGCCTCAATTGCTGCATTTAAAGCTAGCAGATTTGTTTGGTCGGCAATATCATCAATAACTTGAGCAATCTCACCAATTTGATCTGTTTTATTTGCCAGCGATGAAATAATATTGGCAGTTGATGTTGCCGATTCAACTATTCTTTCCATTCCTTGCCGTGAATTTTCCACTTTTTCTGAACCTTCATTTGCTTGATCACTTGAATTTTTTGAAGCGTCAGCCGCCATTGAAGCATTACTTGCGGTTTCAACAATGGTACGTGACATCTCTTCCATTGCTGCAGCTACTTCCGCAGTTTGTGAAGACTGTTCTTGTGCGCCAGCCGCCATCTCTTCAGAACTAGAGGATATTTGAGTAGATGCACTTGCTGTTGCTTCTACAGCTTCCTTCACACTAATAATTATATTTTTAATATTTAAAACTGATTTATTGAATCCTTCGTATAATTTTGAGATAGAATCTCCATCTCTCTCAGCAGTTAGAGTAGCAGTTAAATCACCCTTAGAAAACTTATCCATTTCAACTAGTATTGTTTCTGTACATTTTGCTAGATAATCTTCTCTATCTTTCATTTCTGAAACATCTGCTACAAATTCCTCAGCACCAATTATTTTACCTGCTCTATTAACAATAGGAGAACCTGTATACATAATGCTTAGCTCCTTGTTATTTGGACGAGCAACTTGTTCTGCACTAGCAGACCTATTCTCTTTCATTGCAATATCAAGGCAACAATCTTGTGTGCGACAATGATCTGCATTCATAAGATCATAACATTTAAAGTTTTTGCATTCTTCTTGTGTTTTGTCTACTAAATCAGCACCATTTTTATTAATATATACAACTTCAAATTCTTTGTTAATAATTATAACTGGGGTTGGAAGATTATCCAAATAAGAGACTTGAAGTTCAATCTTCTCAGCCAGATCAGTAAAACTCCTTGCAAGTACTTTAAATTCATCATTTGTTTTAACATTAATTTCAATGTCAGTATTTCCTTTCGCAAGTTCTTCAGAAGCTTTAATCAGTTTTCCTACAGGTGTCGTTATCTCTTTTATCATTCTCCAACTAATAGCTATACTGATTACAAGAATTATCAATATTATTATATACGTTGTATTTTTTGATGATGAACTCATAGCGACTATTTCTGTTGCCATTGCAATTCCATTATTGGTCTCTTCAGCGAGCACCACATCAATCTCTTTCAAGACCTCTTCAATTGATTCATCAAAAGCCACCATTGCGATATTCCCTTCATCCCAATCTCTGGAATATGCTCTAAACATATCATATCCAGAAGACCACATATTATTTACTGCAATTCTTAACTTGTTTAGTAACTTAATATGTTCAGGCTCATCTAAATTAGCCTGTTCCCATTCATCTAGTTTTTTCAAGACTTCATCAAAGTGCTCCTTCGCTTCAGTCTTAAGAACAGCTTCATCCCTTGTTAAGGATGCATCTGTAAAAAATTGCCACACATTAGTGATATGAAATTGCAAATTATTTCCAATAATAATCTCATTTTGTACCTCAGCAAAAGTAACAATATCCTCTTCATACTCATTTAAGATTGAAACGATGTAGATTGCAAACAGAGCGATTACAAATATCACACTTCCAAATCCACCAGCGATTTTGTTTTTAATATTCCAATTCATAACTCTACCTTCCTTTTTTAATTATTAGTATTTATAGCTAAGTTCTAATTTACATTGTAATTTTTCGTATCTTTGCATCATGAAAAT
>CBDUTO010000202.1:0-4689 GCA_965370315.1 uncultured Melioribacteraceae bacterium | reverse complement strand
TTTCTTTTATGCTAACCTAAATCTTTAGCACAGCACATCAAAATAAAATGTTGCCATTTTAATCACGACTGAATGAGACAAATTGTAATAAATGAGTATATTTTATACGTGCTCATTTATTACAATATTTAACATCCAACAAAAACAAACCCTTTGCTGGGGCTGATCTTCCAGCTGCATCACGATTTTTTGCTGCTACAATTTCATTTATCTCTTCAATCGATTTGTTTTTTTCAGCAATTTCTAAAATAGTTCCAACAATTGTACGAACCATCCCATGTAAAAATCTGTTGCCATCAACTCTAAAAATAATTTTATTTTTTACTCTTCTCCATTTAGCGAAAGATATATCACAAACCATATTTTCTGTATCTGTATTTTTCTTAGAGAAGGAAGTAAAATCATGTTTGCCAATTAAATTACTAGAAATCTCATTTAATTTTTCTATTTCTAAATTGAATATTGGGGAGTAGTGATAAGAAAATTCATTATAAAAAGGCGATTTACTATTAGTGAATAGATAAAGATAACTTCGTAGTTTTGCATCAAATCTTGAATGAAAATCAACATCAACTTCCTCAAACTCACTAATTGAAATATCTTTTGAAAGTAATGAGTTTAACGAGTGTTTAACTTTTCGAATATTCAGTTCATCTTCAATTTGGAAATTTGCTACTTGCCCAAGTGCATGAACTCCAGAATCGGTACGTCCAGAACCAATTAAATTAATTTCACTTCCAGTAATTTGTTTTAATGCTTTAGTTATTTCATCTTGAACTGTTGGAACATTCGGTTGGATTTGCCAACCTGAATAATTTGTTCCATTGTACTCGATTTTGAGTTTGTAATTATTCATAAAAAAGAACTAGAATGTAGTTCTAAAATTCATTGATAATTTATCTGGTTCGACTATACTATTCGAATAATTAAATGACATATCCCAGCCAAGCTCTTTCTTTAAATTATTATTGTGTGCGTTAACTAAACGAATAGCATTTATAACACTAGCAACTCTATTAAGTATCAGAGCACCAACTATAAATCTTGTTGTATTATTTGCTGTTTCACTCGACTTCCACATATCTCTATACTCTACACGTTGCGCTTGCCCACTCCACTTCCAATAATGAGCTTCTTCGTTATAAACTTCTGTAAAATTACGATCTAATTCTTGAAGATGATTGTACTCATATATATCAAGGTAGCTTCCAATATCAGCAAAATACTTATCATCTTTCCCAGAAAGAGTAACTCCACCATAGGTTTCTGCAAAGGATCTATAGCTATCCTCTTGATTATTCGCATAAGCTGTTACGCCTATTAAACCACCCCATAATACAGCGTCCGCAATTGTAAAATATTTACCAGATGAATAACCATCAGCATAAAGTTCACCCATGCCAGGTAGAAGTGCGGAGTAAATAATCGCTAATCCCCTATTCTTCTTTTTGGTATTGTACTCTTGTTTAATAATTTCGTCATCAATCTGAATATTGTTCTTCATTTCATAATTTAATTGAACCAAGCTTTTTGAAGTTGTTCCTTGAGAAAATAATAAAGTTGAACTCATAATGATTATTAATGCAATCGCTTTCATTTTACCCCTACAAGATTTAATGAATGGTTATTAACGAATGTAGATGTACAAACATTTTCGTCAATCCCATTTATAGTATTTATAGATAATTTATTAACTAACTCTTTATTAAACTTTTGTTTAACCCTAACGTAATTACTAGTCCAACCTAGCATGTATCCATTACTATTTTCAGATTCAAATAGTGCCGTAACATTTTTTCCAAGCATTCTATTATAAAACTCCATCTTTTTTTTCTCGCTCAAAATTCTTAACATATTACTTCTTCTCTTTCTCTCACTAACTGACACAATACCATCCATTTTAATGGCTTCTGTATTTGGTCTCTCCGAGTAAGTAAATACATGTAAATAAGAAATTTGTAACTCTTTGATGAAATTATAAGTCTCCATAAAATCATCCTCTGATTCACCAGGGAAACCAATAATTACATCAACGCCAATTCCTACATCTGCTATCTTTTCATTTAATTTACAAATAAGATTTTTATAGAAATCAGAGTTATATCTTCGTTGCATTAGCTTTAGCATTTTTGTACTTCCACTTTGTAATGGAATATGAAAATGGTTTACAATTTTGCTATTACTCCGAGCCAAATCAATTATTTCATCAGTAAGTAAATTTGGTTCAATTGAACTAATTCTAATTCTAAAATCACCATCCACATTTAACATTTTAAGTAATAAATTATGGAGACTGTCGCCAATATGCTTGCCGTAATCCCCAACATTCACACCAGTAAGTATTATCTCCTTGTAGCCTTTATCAACAAGCTTAGAAAACTCCTCTATAACAGACTCAGGCTTTGTACTTCTACTCTTTCCACGAGCTTGTGGAATAGTACAAAATGTACATTTATAATCACAGCCATCTTGAATTTTAAAAAACGCCCTTGTTCTACCAAGCGCTTCTGATGAATAAGCAAAATTAAATTCTTCAAGTTTATCTGTTGGAGTAACTTGGATACAGGATGGTGCATCTTTACTGAATTCTGGAATGATTGAAAATATACTAAATTTTTCATTACTCCCAAGTACAGCATCAACGCCATCTATTTTTGTAATTTCTTCTGGACGCAGTTGGGCATAGCAACCAGTAACAATAACATACGCATTTGGATTTGTACGTAAGGCCCGTCTAACAACCTGCCTACATTCACGGTCTGCATTCTCGGTTACTGTACATGTATTAATTACATAAACATCAGCATCCCCTTTGAAATCAACTACATCAAAGCCATTCTCGACAAATTGATTCCCGATTGTAGAGGTTTCAGCAAAATTTAATTTACATCCTAATGTATGAAAGGCAACTTTTGATGACACTATTTTATTCACTTTCTTCTATTTCAATAATTATAATTCAATTTTCTATGTAGTACATAAAAAAAGGGCTGTCTATATGCTAAATTAAACAATTAAGCAAATAGAAACAGCCCCAAAAATAATCACATTTAATTATTTATTATCTTCCTCTGATTCTGTTGTTTCGTCAGTCGCTTCTTCTTTAGCTTCCTCAGTTTTTACTTCTTCAGTGGTTTATTCTTCTTTTACTTCTTCTTAAGTAGCTTCTTACACAACTTCTGGAGTTTCTTCTACTTCAGGGGAAGTTTGCTGTTCTACTTTTTCTTCTACTTTTGCTTCAGCAGCAACTTCAGGTTTAGCTGTTTTTACTTTTTCTTCTCTTTGTTTTTTAGAGTTATCTTTCTTGATTTGATCATCAAATACTTTGAAATCAGCTGCATCAAATTTACCACCTTCTGCATTCTGAATATCTTCAACAGATACTTTTTCTAATTTATGATCTTCAATATATTTTTCAATAACATCAACTGGACTATCTTTAACAGCTGCTAATGCTGAAAGAACTATTTTTTTATTATCCTTATCAAATTCGATAACCATCAAATCTAATTCAGTATCTACAGGGAAACAAAAAGAGAAGTTTTTGATTTTTGCAGTTGATAATAATGTACCAGGAATAAATCCATCAACACCAAGTTCTAATTCTGCAATTAATCCTTTTTCGATAGTTCTTACAACCTTACCACTTATTACTTTTCCAACTGGAAATTCTCTTTCAAAAATATCCCATGGATTTTCAGCAACTTGTTTGTGACCAAGAGATATTTTTCTTTGATCAGTATCGATAGAAAGAACAATAATATCTAATTGCTCACCTTTTTTAACAACTTCCCCGGGGTGACGAATTTTCTTTGTCCATGATAAATCAGAGATATGAACTAATCCATCAATACCTGGCTCTAGTTCAACGAACACACCAAAGTTAGTTAAGTTACGTGCTGTTCCTGTATGTTTTGAATCAATTGGATATTTCTTCATTAATTCTTCCCAAGGATCAGGAGTTAATTGTTTCATTCCAAGAGAAATTTTCTTGTTGTTTTTATCTAAGCTAAGAATAACAGCTTCAACAATTTGTCCCATTGAAACAAATTGAGATGGGTGACTAATATGTTGTGTCCAACTCATTTCAGAAATGTGGATAAGTCCTTCAATTCCTTTTTCGATTTCAATAAATGCACCGTAATCAGTAAGTGAAACAACACGGCCTTCAACTTTATCGCCAATGGTATGTTTCTCTTCAATTGTTTCCCAAGGATGAGATAACAATTGTTTAAGACTAAGTGAAATTCTTTTTCTTTCAATATCAAAGTCAGTAACAACAACTTTAATTTTTTCATCCAATTTAACAACTTCACTAGGGTGGTTAATTCTTCCCCAACTTAAGTCAGTAATGTGCACTAATCCATCAACACCGCCAAGATCAACAAACACACCGAAGTCTGTTATTGCTTTTACGATACCTTCAAGAATTTGACCTTTTTCAAGACCTTCAAGAATTTCTGTACGTTGATCTGCAATTGTTTCTTCAATAAGTACTTTATGTGAAACTACAACATTTTCTGTAGGTACATTAACTTTAACAACTCTGAAATCCATTGTTTGTCCAACAAAAGCATCGAAATCTCTTACTGGGCGAATATCAATTTGTGATCCAGGTAAAAATGCTTCAAGACCAAGAAGGTCAACAACCATACCGCCTTTAATTCTTTTAAGAATTTTACCTTGAAT
>CBDUTO010000201.1:0-4896 GCA_965370315.1 uncultured Melioribacteraceae bacterium | reverse complement strand
AAAAAATTAAATTTACTTTTATTTGAAAGTATGAATAAGTATCTCTTTGGTGCTTATTTGCTTTTCGCTAATACAACCCTAATTTTTCCATAACTTATAAAGGAAGGAAGATTCTCTTTAATCTCCTTTATATTAGAACTACCCTCAAGAATCTCCTTTCTTATCAACTCAATTTCATGTTTCTTAATTAGAGTTGTAATGTCAGTTTTGGGGATGTATTCTATTATTGTTTCTATTTGCATTGATATAACGGCTTCTGGTAATTTTGAAAGAGAAGCAATATCTTCCAATGAGTATTTCTTTTGAAGTAGAGCAAATGTATTTTTAATACTTTCAGGCAACCCATTCTTTACTTTTTTCTTCTCATATTCATCTTTGTTTTTTAGCTTATGTTCTAAAATCACTTCTAGAATATCTTCACCAATTTTGTTGAACATCCATTGCGTAAATCCATTTAGGGATAGTAATTTACTTGGTGAGCTTGGAAGTTCTTTTGCAATCTCTCTTAATATATTATCGTTACAAATTATTTGTTCAGTTTGTGAAAATCTCTTCGCAATTCTTTTTCTTACCTCTTTTAAACTATTAAAAATATCAAGTTGGGAGTTATAATCTTCTCTATTTACAACTGTCTCAGTATTGTTCTTTTCAGGTAGGGCAAATATATCTTTACCTAACTCTGTAATTGCCAATTGTGAATCGAACTTCTTAACTACATCTTTATTAATTAGTGCATCAATAGTATCTAATAAATCGTCTTTTTTGAAATGTTTACATACTCCAAAATTTGGATTGTTCTTTAAATTTCCATGCTTATCATTCCCAAGTAGAATTTTAATTAATTCATTTGTTCTAATTCTATTGCCTGATTGATGGATAGTATCTATTACAATTTCCTCCAAGTATTCCAATTGAGGTCTATTTTTATATACTTCGTTTCTACAATTATCACATTTACCACAAGCGTAGTCTGGTAACTCCTCTCCAAAGTAATTTAAGATAGACTTGAAACGACAAGAATCTGTAAATGCAAAATTTCGCATCAAATTTAATTTTAGTTTTGCATTCTCTTTCAAATTGTTGAAATGTTCGACATCTATTCTTAAACTATTTGGTGCAATCCGTTCACCAATTAGTTTAATGGAAGGTTTATCAGTGGGAGCACTATATTCAATTACTCCAGCTATTGCGAGCCTTTTTAATGATTCAATAATCTCTTTTTGATTTACTGATAGCTTACTCGCAAGAATGCTTATGTCAATTTTTTTCTTTTGCAAAAAAATGGATTCACTGAAATCTCTTAATAACTGAATGAGTAAATCTTTATTAACATCACGAGCAAATTTTTCAATGAATGTTCGTAGGTCCTCTTTGTTAAACAAAATCTGAACAAATGAATAGCTAATATTGTTGGAAGAGAAATCGACTAAATCGTTTGCATCCAGTACACTCAATGCAGAGTTCATCTTTGTTTGATTAATTTTATTATTTGTAAGTAAATTAATAACATTATTATTTAACAAAATTCTTTTATCCAAACTACTTCCAACAGCAATTTTAGAACTATTGCAAATTGAATTGTAAACAATTTTAATTTCATCAATTGTGGGATAGCTGTTGTTAATAAAATACTCTTGTATGTGATAGTCTCTATCCTCGTAGAGTAAAAACACTTTTGCTGTTTTTCCATCTCTTCCAGCACGTCCAATCTCTTGATAATAATTTTCGAGCGATGCTGGAATATTGTAATGTATTAATAAGCGAATATCAGATTTATCAACGCCCATACCAAATGCATTTGTAGCGCAAATTATCTTTACTCGGTCGCTCATAAAATCATCTTGAATCATTCTGCGCTGTTCTGGATGAAGACCAGCATGGTAAAACGCTGCACTATGATTATTAAAATTTAAAAACTCGGATAATTCTTCTGCTCCTTTACGAGTGGAAGTATAGATTACGGCGGGCAATCTATTATTTGAAACCAACTCTAATACTTTCTCTTTCTTTCGGTTAGTGCGTAGCACGTTTAATCTGAGATTCTCTCTCTTAAATCCTTTTATAAATACTCGTGGATTATTAAAATTAAAATGTTCTACAATATCTCTGCGTACTTCTGGAACTGCCGTAGCCGTGAATGCCGAGATGTTTTTATTCCCAATGCTCTCTGCAAACTCAATTATTTTTCTATAACTTGGTCTAAAACTATGTCCCCATTCACTAATGCAATGTGCTTCATCTACAAAAATATACTTTGGATTTAGAGTTTTAATTCGCTCTGCAAACTGAATGTTCTCTAATTTTTCTGGAGAGATATATAGTAGTTTTAGTTTTTTACTTTCTAGATCACGGAAAACCTGTTCCACTTCTCTAAAATCCATTGTGCTGTTTATGTAGGCAGATATTATCTCATTCTTATTTAAGCTATCCACTTGATCTTTCATTAGTGCTATTAATGGAGAAATAACTATCGAAAAAGATTCACCAAGTATTGCTGGAATTTGATAACATAACGATTTACCACCACCCGTTGGAAGCACAGCTAGAACATTGTTCCCATTTATTATCGATTGGATAATTTCTTCCTGACCAGAACGGAATTCGCTGAAACCAAATATGTTTTGTAACGTCTTTTGCATTATATATTATTTGTTAGGTTTTATTTTTTTAGTCATTGCTAGCATTTTTTGGCGAAGCAATCTACATAGATTGCCACGAAGTTCAAAAGCGGAACTTCTCGCAAAGACTGAATTATTTATAAGAGCAATTTAAGATTAAGAAAATAGACTAAGATTAAGTAGTACAATATCTGATATCTTGAGTCTGATAGTCTGATAGTCTGATAGTCTGATAATCTGATATCTTAAATATCAACTTGGCAAATATACTACAAAATTCTATTTTGCATTAAGCATAAATTAAACGATGCTGCTATGGTATAAATAACAAACCTTTCAATAAGCTACAATGAGATGTAGTGAGATATCTTTGAAGTGTCATTCTGAACTTGATTCAGAATCTTATCTATTGAAAATATAATAAGGGAAAACTATATAGTTAAATAAATGGTTTTAGTCCTTTGTTTTTCTCTTGAATCAATATTTATAAATACATAGTTTAAACCCAACTAAAAAAAGATGGTAATTACAAGAGGCAGTTTTGAGTCGAGGTGCTACAAATATTATTTACTACCTAAACCAACGAAGATTTTTGCATACATCAAATAATACAAAATACATCTGTTCCTTTTTTAATGCCTTTGAGGCAACACAATGAAATAATTAAAAGTAGTAACCTTAGCATTACCACAATGGATACAACAAGTCACAATTTTACTTGGGAAACTTTTGAGTTTGGCGGTGTAAATGGAAGTAGAAAATTCTAAATAATGGAAATATTAAACTAAATTGTAGGGTAAACAGATGAAACAGCTATTTTTATTCATGTTCTTTTCGGTTATAACTTATTCACAAGTTCTTATAAATAATGAGGGCGTATTAAATCCTGTTGTAAATAAAAATAATAATCATTATTTTAAAACCGTTCCAAATGCACCAACCATTGTAACAGTTACTGAAGGTTCCAAACCAAACATCCAGAATATTGATCTTGATGAATTAGTAGAAATTATTATTGAATTCAAAGAGACACCTTATTTAATAAGAAAAAAAAATGATAAGAATGTTGATGAGAGTATATATCTTAATAGATTCTTTCAACTACAAACTAAGATAATTGAGATAGAGCAAAATCACTCAAGTAAATCAAATTCTATTCAAGTAGATGAGATAAAAATAAATAAGGAATTTTATAATTTGTTTTTTGGTGTAAGTGCTACTGTAACTCGCGGTATGCTGAATAAACTTAATGAGTTAGATTATGTAAAGAAGCTTCATTACAATAGAGAAGTTGAAGCCTTTTTAGATAAAGCAATATCCATTACTCAGGTAGATTCTGTTTGGAGTAAATTTGGTGCTGATGGTGATAGCATAGTTATTGCAATAATAGATACTGGAATAGATTACTTACATCCAGCACTTGGAGGGGGTATTGGAGCTGGATTTAAAGTGATAGGGGGTTATGATTTTTATAATAATGATAATGATCCGATTGATGATAACGGACATGGTACACATGTTGCTGGAATTGTTTCAGCGGATGGTGATTCAATTTTAGGAGTTGCTCCAAAGTCATCACTAATTGCCTTAAAGGTATTGGATCGAAATGGATTTGGTTCGGAAGAAAATATAATTGCTGCAATTGAATATTGTGCTGATCCAAATGGAGATGGCAACATTGATGATATGGTAGATATTATGAATTTGAGTTTAGGTTCATCATCAGGTGCCCCAGATTCTCCTGCATCTATTGCAATTGATAATGCATCTTCATTGGGAATAACAGCATGTATAGCTGCTGGAAATGGCTACTCTTTTAAAAGTATTGGAAGTCCGGGAACTGCTAAATCTGCTATAACAGTTGGTGCATCTGATGATGAAGATCAATTAGCAGTCTTTAGTTCAAAAGGTCCTGTTAATAATACATATTCAATTAAACCAGATGTTGTTGCTCCTGGCGTAGATATTAACTCATTAAATATTGGTGGGGGTGTTATTGAGCACAGCGGTACTTCGATGGCAACACCATTGGTTGCTGGTGTGTGTGCTTTGTTAAAATCAATCAATCCAAATTGGGGACCAAAGGAATTAAAATCGGCATTGATGACTACATCTATTGATCTTGGTGAAGAAGTAATGGTGCAGGGTGCTGGAAGAATTGATGCCCTTAAAGCAGCAAAAGTTAAAACAACAATTTTCCCATCTCAATTAAGTTTTGGAATTGGGGTCTGTTCACTAAAGTGTGTCAAAAAAGAATTAACTTGTAATAAAAAAGGAA
>CBDUTO010000200.1:0-5053 GCA_965370315.1 uncultured Melioribacteraceae bacterium | reverse complement strand
CAAATATTTTTGCAGTTTAAGGGTAATGCAATGTTAATTAGAACTTAGCCAATAAGTGTTAATAAAACTGTACAGTTATTATCATTTTTTGGAAACAAATGAATTGTCTTTGATATAAAAACGAAGCGGTAGTTCTGTTGATTTTGTTATTCCAATTCTTGTTGTTTTAACAATACTATATTTTGAAATTTTAGGTGAATCAAGAATATAGATTTCTTCACCTTGCAAGTCAGCTCCATCGTCACTTAAATTTATTGATAAAGCTTTACAGAATTTTGCTGGACCATTTGTTAAATTAGTCAAGTTTCTATGCGTAATTGGAGTATCTCCAAATCTGTTTAATCCCATCATTTCAATATTTTCGATAGGTTCTATTGCACGGATTAAAACTGCCGACCCTTCATTTTGCTCTCCAGTAACGACATTGCAACAAAAGTGAATTCCATAGATTTGATAGACAAAGAGGAATCCACTAGAATTGAACATTGTTTTGTTACGGTAGACTTTCCACTATATGAATGGGATGCTTCATCATTTTGGGATAAATATGCTTCTGTCTCAACAATTTTCCCAGCAAGGAGTTTGCTAGTTACTTTTCGAACCAAAATTTTTCCAAGTAAGTCTGTTGCTATTTGTTCAGTAGGGTGGTTGTAAAATGTGGGGGTCAGTTTTCTCTTTTTACTTAAGTCTATCATCCTTTGGTTTTCAAGTTCTCATTTTTGAATCAATTTCAGAAAGTTTATTTTGAAAATACTCTGCACGTTCTGGTTGGATATCAATCAAAGTTTCATAAATGGCTTTTGCCTCTTTATAGTTTGATTGGTTTTGATAAATTGAAGCAAGCGTTTCAGAAACTAATCCTTTTAATGGTTTAAACTCTTCGTTTCTAGTACTTTCGTTGAAGTCATTTAATGTGGAATCGTCTTGATGGCTAATATCAATTTTAGCTGTTTTCAATTTATCAGCTAATTCACCTAGATTTTCATCACCATTTTGTTTTTGTTCATGTTCAACACTATTGTTTTTTCCTTCAATACTATCTGGTATTAAGTTTAAATAATAATTTAGAGTATCTGAATTATTGTTTAAAAGTGAACTCCCTTTTTTAAATGCTTCTTCTGCCTCTTCAATTCTACCAAGTTTAATTAGTAAATCACCCATTAAAAAAAATGGAGTTGGATACTCTTCAATGACTTCAATTCCATGTTCTAAAATAGAAAGTGCTTTATCAAAATCACCCTTCTTTATTGCGTCTGATGCAACTCTAGTGAATAATGGTGATTTGCCATTCAATTCAAAAATTGTTTTATATTCATTATCCAAATTCATACTCTAAATTTAATCATTTTTTATCAAAACTTGTTTTAATGAAAGTGCAGAGACAGCGAAAAATCCACCAAAAAACATTAGATGAAAAGGAAGGGCTGTTATCTCGAGAAAATAAATAGCTATTACAACACCAATAAAACTGTAGATGGTAAATAAGATTTCCAACATTAGTTGAAGTGAAATTTTAGGAGTGGTTAAATATTTCTTTTGATTGGTAATGTTTTCTTCAGAAGAATATTTTGGAGTTCGGACGAATTCACTTTTCTTGTTTAGTAAACCTTCCAAAACCGCACGCGAATTATTAATAGCCATGCCCATACTTCCTGAAACGAAAATAGGAAAAATTAGTCCACGTTTAATCCAGTCACTGTGTATGTTTTTTTGAGCTAAAATATAGAGTAAGAAGGTGCTAATAAATGCAAGGATAAAAATAGACATGAAATTAATAACGAAATTAAATTCACCTCCATTTTTAATAAATAGAAGAGGAACATTTAATAATCCTGTTAAGAGCACAAAGGGAAAGACTAAATTATTTGTTAGATGAAATGTTGAATAAAGTTTTGTTCTAAAATTGAGCTTTGAGCTCCAAATAGTTGGAAGCAATTTTTTTGCAGTCTCAATTGCACCTTTTGTCCAGCGAAATTGCTGAGTTTTAAGTGAACTTATTTCAGAAGGCAATTCTGCTGGAGTGGTAACGTCTTTTAAGTAAATAAAACTCCAGCCTTTTATCTGAGCTCTAAAACTTAAATCGAGATCTTCAGTAAGAGTATCAGTTTGCCAATTTCCAGAATCCTCAATGCATTCCTTTCTCCAAATACCCCCAGTACCATTGAAGTTAATGAAGAAACCAGATTTGTTTCTAACTTCCTGCTCAATTACAAAGTGACCATTCAAAGCAAATGCCTGAACTTTTGTTAGAAGTGAATTCATTTCATTCAAATGTTCCCAGCGTGTTTGCACCATTCCAATTCTAGGTGAGTGAAAATGGGGTAAGGTTTTTTGTAAGAAACTAGCTTGTGGAATAAAATCAGCATCAAAAACTGCGATGAACTCTCCACTTGCTTTTTGTAATCCTTCTTTGAGCGCACCAGCTTTGTATCCAGTTCTGTTATCTCTTTGAAGATGTTTTATGTTATATCCATCACTAGTTTTTAACTTTACTAATTTGGAGACAATTTGAGAAGTTTCATCAGTGGAGTCATCAAGTACTTGAATTTCAAGTTTATTCTTTGGGTAATCTATTTTACAAACAGCATTGATAAGCCTTTCAGCAACATTCATTTCATTAAAAAGTGGTAATTGTATTGTAACAATTTTGGATGTATCAATTGCGCTCTCTGAAAAATCTCTTCGCTTAAATTTATTATTATAATAGAGCATTATAAATCCATGACTGGAAAAGAGAAGTAGAATTGAAAGCGAGAATGTATAAAGAATTAAAACTAATTCAGAAAAAGGGAAGTTATTCATTTAGTATTCCTATATTCAGTCGAACGGTGGCTGAGCGGAGTCGAAGTCACCAGTCTGCTACAACTGCTAAAAGAATATCCAAAGCTACTTGCTCAATCGCTCGCTCAATACCATCTTGCCTATTAGTTGTATAGTCTTCTGAAGCATCGAAAGTTGCATAGTTTGAGATTCGCTTGTCGAATATTGTTTTCTTCAAAACTAAGTCTTTGTATACAACTTTTGCATTTATAGTTATTCGTCTCTCTGTAGCCTTTTCATTTTCTCCAGAGACTACTTCTGTTCGCTCAGGCATTGAAAGAATTGTGACAATAAGAATGGCATCAGAGTTTACAGAGTTCACAACTTGCAAACTGTTTTCGTCAAAGAATTGTTCTGTTAGATTTTGTGTGAAATCACTACTCAAATTTGGTTCACCAGAACCACTCTTATCCTTAACTATTGGAATTGCAATTGTATTTAGGTGTGGAGGAACTGACGATCCAGTAAAAGAATAACTACAACTCCAAAGGAGAGCTATAATTGTTATAGCAATTATATTTTTAATATTAACTAATTTCATATTCTTTTAATTTCCTATAAAGAGTTCGTTCACTTATTTGTAGTAGCTGAGCTGTAAGTTTTTTATTCCATTTAGTATATTCTAATGCATGTTCAATTGCTCTCTTTTCTAATTCAGTTATTGGTACAATTTCATCTATTTGAATTCCATTACTTGTAACGTTAGCAATATTAAGTTTTGCAATATCTTTTAACTCATTCACATCTTTTTTAATTTCAATCAATGCTCTGTATATCATTTCCCTGTCAAGAGCGTCAGATGGTTTATCCAAATGAACAGGAAGATTTCTACTCTCTTCAAAATTAATTGGGGGTGAGAGGAGTATTTCGAATGACTCGGCAGTGATTAGTCCAGTTTTATTTAGCGCAAGTGCAGATTCAATAGTGTTTTTTAATTCTCTAACATTTCCAGGCCAATGGTAACTTATTAATAAATCTGGTACATCTTTACTAAACTCAAACTCTGGCAAATTGTTCCGTTCTGAGTAACTTGTGATAAAATGATTAGCAAGTGGAAGAATATCTTCAGTTCTATCTCGCAATGGAGGGATGGTCAAAGTCACAGCTTTTAATCTAAAATAGAGATCATTTCTAAAATGTTTTTTTTCAACTTCTTGCTGAAGTGATTTATTTGTAGCTGCAATTATGCGAACATTAACTGAAGTGACACGTTCACTTCCGAGTCGCATAAATTCGTTTGTTTCCAAAACTCGTAGTAATTTTACTTGTGTTGTAAGTGACATTTCCCCAATTTCATCAAGGAAGAGAGTTCCCTTGTCAGCAATCTCGAAGTACCCTTTTCTAACATCTGTTGCGCCAGTAAATGAGCCTTTTTCATGCCCAAATAATTCGGATTCCAGTAACCCTTCTGGGATTGCTCCACAATTTACATTTACTAGTCTCTGATTTGCTCTGTTGCTTCCATCATGAATTGCTTTTGCAAATACCTCTTTTCCAACTCCACTTTCACCAGTAATTAATATTGAAATATCAGTATTTGCAACTTGCTGAATAATATCAACCAAATCCTTTGTTCTTTTGGAGTTACCAATTATGCCGTATTTATCTTGAAATTCTTCTGTGGTCATTATAATTAAATGTTTTATATACAAATCTACGAAAGGAAATGAATTTTAGCTAATTATTGGAAAGAGAGAATGCCATATAGACAGTATTACGTGCATACAGACAAATATGAGTTTATGGTTTTAAAGTTTCAATGTAAAAAATATTTGACATAAAGTAAAAAATATAGTACATTATGTAAATAAAATTTTACAAATAATTCAGTGGAATAATTATGATGAAGTTAAATAAAGAAAAATATATTAAATATGAATTTGGATTAACTCTCGGTTTTTTTATGTACTATATACTTTTAACTTTCGAATCATTTAGTAGCACACAAAATGTAATATCAATTTATTTTAATGTAGCAATTGGATATACAATTGCTGTTGTTCTATTAGTTCTTATTTTGCTATTTACTACAAAATCAACAAGCATAGAACATGATGAAAGAGATGCCTTGATAGAAGCAAAAGCATATCGAAATGCTTTTGTTACAATAGTAAGTGTAATAAATCTTATAATTATTGCAGCTCTCTTTAGTGACAAAATTTTAGAACAATTTATTCTTTTTAACATTCTATTTTCAACTCTTTTTGTATCTCACATAATTCAAAGTATTACT
>CBDUTO010000199.1:0-5211 GCA_965370315.1 uncultured Melioribacteraceae bacterium | reverse complement strand
AACAAAGAATGAACAAACCTTGAAACTAGTGACACACTTTAGTGAACAGACCCTCATCCAACAAGAAAAAAGGCCATCCAATAAAACAAAAAGTCTATCCAACCAATTCAAAAGACCAATCTACAACCCTAAATAATCATCCACACTTCCCCTCACAACCACAGCACCAACAAAGAGCGAGATTTCTCACAAAAAACATGTTCGAAATGACAGCTTTCTTCTTCTCTGTCATATCGATCCCGATTCTTTTTATCGGGATCGATATCCCTCACAACCGCAACACTACAAAAGAACAAGATTTCTCACAAAAAGCTTGTTCGAAATGACAACTTTCTTTTTCTCTGTCATATCGAATCCCGATGTTTTTCAAGGTGAGATATCTCAAAAAACTACTTAAAAGAATAATATTTGCCTCCGTAAAGCTTAAAATCGAGATTTCCCTTCGGGGAGCTCACAAGCTCGGTTTTCAGTCGCCCCACTCCATCGAAATAACACATCCTTTTCTATCATTTTCAATTCGCGAATTCGCGGCGGCTCTCTCTTTCCCCTGTCACCTCGATTCATATGCTTTTTATCGGGAGGGATATCCCTCACATTTCCAGCTCCGGTCACTGTCCTTTTCTATTCTAACTACTTACTTCTAAATTCTTCTTTTATCACCAAGGTCTAAAAATAATTCCCAATTCATAAAGTTTAGATCTTATAATTTGTGAAGACTCATCAACATCCAACAACCCAGGAACTTTAATATCGTAAGAGATATCAGTTGAAACATCTTCCCCAGTCCAGATGGTTGTAATTTTATCTGGATTAACAATTGTTTTAACAATTTCAAGATTATCTTGTGTTAAATCTCGAGCAGTTACAATTAGCAATGCACCAGCATCTAGCATAATGTGTGCAACTTCAGCTAATCTTCGCAAATGTTCTTCAGTGCTGCTCTCACCATTTTTAATCCAATATTTGCCAATAACCAGTTTTTGCTGAACCAATTCTTTCAATAATTTTTAAATCTTTAAGTTTTTTTATATCTCTCATTATTGTTTTGCGGCTTACATTAAAAAGAACGACTAAATCTTTTATGGTAATGCTTTTTTGCTTTCTTATCGTTTCTATTATCTGTTTCTGCCTTTCATTTACGGTGTCATTTACGGTGTCATTTACGGTGTCATTTACGGTGTCATTATCATTCAACTTCTTCTTAAAAAGCAGAACCTCAAACCCATTTCCTAAATTATTAAATCTTGGTGGAATAATGCCATACCCTTCACAAATTGAAAAAATACGCTTCATTCCAGTACCATATTTTTCAATCTTACCAATGTCCTTAAAAGCATTAGCAATTAATTTGTTTCTCACTTGAGATTTATAATTTAGAGATAATAATTCTTTTATGGTGAGATTTCCATAAAGTCCACCAGGATTATAAAACTCAATTCTATCATCAAATATTTTAATAATGCTACCGCTACTTTCTCTATAATCACGGTGAATAAGCATATTGATAACAATTTCTCTTATCGCTTCTTCAGGATAATCAAAACGTTCTTCCCTCTGCGGTTTTCCTGTAATAATAAATTCAACCATTAGGTGCTTTCTAATAAAAGCCATTATTTCATCAAGTTCTGTTAAAATATCTGTACTTAACGAAATATTATCAATTATTTTGGTTTCACTTTTAAACCTTCCAATTTGCACATCACTAATAATGCACAGATCCATGGCAAATAGAAGATATGCACCAAATGTCAAATTGTTATCTTTAAGTATCTCTTTTTTTGATAAAAAATCAAATGGTTTATAATCTACTTCGGTGTTGTTCCACTTTTCGTATTCTAGTATATACTTTTTAACTTTTTCTAAAGAAATATTTTCTAATGTGTGGTTTGTATCTGGGTAAAAATCCCAACTTGAGTTAACTGTTTTCAAGTGTTCATCAGCAATTTCGGTTATTGACATTTGATGATTTGAATTTTTGATTCGTTTATAATAACGACCTTTAACAGATACTGGCTTTATTGGATATTCATTAATTTCTAAAAGAACAACTTTTCTATCTTCTATTTCAACAACTTCTACATTAGGTATAATTGAAGGATTTGTTTTGTTTTTTACCTCATTAATCCAGTTTTGCAGAGTTTCGGGGTTTAGTTTTACACCAAGTATATTGCCAAAATTATCAACCCCAACAAACACTCTCCCACCTTTACTATTTGAAAAAGCATTTAGAGAAGTGATAACAGAGCTACCAAAATTAAGTTTAAACTCAATTTGTTCTGTTTCACCAGTCTCTATTATTTTTATAATCTCAAGTTTTGTCATTAGTGAGGTTTATAAACTTATTTTTTTCTTAAAAGCAGTTATTCAAATTGAATCAATTTTAGAATGATTCATTCATTTATTTGTGGTAAGTGGAACTCTACCACGGTCTAAATATAATTCCTAATTCATAAAGTTTAGATCTTATAATCCGTGAAGACTCATCAACATCCAACAACCCAGGAACTTTAATATCGTAAGAGATATCAGTTGAAACATCTTCCCCAGTCCAGATGGTTGTAATTTTATCTGGATTAACAATTGTTTTAACAATTTCCAAATTGTCTTGTGTTAAATTACGAGCAGTTACAATTAGCAATGCACCAGCATCAAGCATTATGTGTGCAACTTCAGCTAGTCTCCTTAAATGCTCTTCGGTGCTGCTCTCACCATTCTTTAGATCAGCATCAATACCATGCTTAACATTTCCAATTCCTAAAAAGCAAACAATTCTACCATCACTAAACAATTGATTTTCAAGAGCTTTTGCAACTTCTTTTTTGCCAGCACCCTTAGAACCAGTAATTAGGAGCAACGATGATTTCTGGCTATACTTTTCAGCTCTCTTCTCAGGTGATATAATGGACTTAGCCCATTTGTAATTTCTAATAATTACATTGTCACGTATTTGTGAATATTTATCCTCAAGAACTTCCTGTATAATTCCACCACCAGCTATTTCATATTCATCAACAATTACAAATCTACTAGTTTTGTCAATATTCTCTGCAAGGTCAAATGCAATTGCTTATTCTAATTTTAAAGAACACTCAAAAATCATCAGAATTGTAAACTTCCAAAATCGCTTTCCCAGCTTTTTTTGAAATTTCAATTATACTAATATTTGTTTTGTTTAAGTCTATTTGTTAAATCCTTATAAAAACGTCTTGTAGAGAATAATCAGAGATGGGTCTATATTCTGACTACTGACTATTACCCCTTAAAAACCTTATACCCATCAAACAAATTCCGAGTATCCAAAATTGCTTTGGCATTATCATTTATTAAATCTAGTTGCTCTTTATAATCATCATGATCTGTGCTTACTAGAACTAAATCATATGATGAAATGTTTTCTGCAGTTAATTCAACTGAACTCATATTGTAATCATATTTTCTCGTCTTTGGAAGAACTGGAATATATGGATCATTATAATCTACTTCCGCACCTTTATCTCTAAGAAGTTCAATCAACTTAAGAGAAGGAGATTCACGCATATCGTCAACATTTTTTTTGTATGCAGCGCCTAACAACAAAACACGACTACCGTTTAACGATTTACGACTTTCGTTCAACGCTTCCATTGCTTTTTCAATTACGTAATATGGCTGATAGGTATTTATCTCACCAGCTAGTTCAATAAACTTTGTGTTCACTTCAAATTCTCTTGCTTTCCAAGTTAAGTAAAATGGATCGATAGGGATGCAGTGTCCACCAAGTCCAGGTCCTGGATAGAATGCCTTAAATCCGAAAGGTTTAGTTTTGGCGGCATTAATAACCTCCCACACGTCAATGCCCATTTTATCAAAAACCATCTTTAGTTCATTAACCAGAGCTATGTTAACTGAACGATAAACATTTTCAACAATCTTTGTCGCTTCAGCTACTGCTGGGGATGATACATTTACAACCTTAACAATCACTTGCTCGTAGAGAGTTTTTGCAACTTCATTACAGTTCTCTGTCATTCCACCTAGCACTTTAGGAATAGTAGCAGTATTGTAATCTGGATTATTTGGATCTTCACGTTCGGGGGAATATGCTAAAAAGAAATCCTCCCCAACTATTAGCCTGTTTTTTTCTTCATGTGTTGCATTTTGTTCTTGCTCTTTTTCTGAAATCTGATTACTGACAGCTGACTTCTGATATTGTTGTGCATCCTCAAACAACGGCAATAACATCTCTTCAGTAGTTCCTGGATACGTAGTAGACTCAAGCGTAACCAACTGTCCCTTTCGTAGATACTTTTGGATAGTCTTTGCAGTACCTTCAACATAGCTCATATCTGGTTCGCGATGTTCATCCAAAGGAGTTGGAACACAGATAATTAATGCATCAGCTTCGTTCATTCTTGTAAAATCTGTTGTTGACTTCAAAAACCCACTATTTACAGATTTACTAATTCTTTCTGTTGGAATGTGCTTTATATATGTCTCACCCTTTTCAAGAAAATCAATTTTTCTTTGATCCATATCAAAACCAAGGACATTAAATTCCTTTTCAGCAAATTCAAGTCCAAGCGGCAAGCCAACATAGCCAAGTCCAATAATACCGACAACAAATGATTTGTCGTTAATTTTTTGTAGTAATTCGTTTTTGTAGTTCATAGTTACCAAGTTAAAAGTTAAAAGTTAAAAGTTAAAAGTTAAAAGTTAAAAAGGAAAGAAAACAAGAATTAGTTTGTTCTGTTTTTGCGCGCAGTTGAGACAATTTTTCCTAAAATAAGTTTAAGTTCCTCTGATTCTGAGATTAAGGAATTTAATTCTTTACTTTCTTTATTAAGCTCTTTTATTAGCCTTAACCAATAATTGCTTTCTCTGATTTCCTTTAAAGATATATTCACTTTGTTCGTAAAATCTTGTTTTGATGATGCCCCTTGGACTTCCTCGTAGTTTGCACCAACCGATGTTGCAGATTTAATAAGTTGATATTTAATTACTCTGTTTTCTGCACTATCTGATAAAGTTCGTAAATACTTTATTGTTTTGATTGAAAAACTAAAAAGTCTTCCATTCAAATCCCTATTCATGCATGCACCAAATTATTTCTTTTGCCTTGCTTTAAACACAGCTTCGCCACGTAAGTCGCATGCAAACAAAAAATAATAATTAGGAAATATTAAAATTACTAAACAATTGTAACTGGATTCTTTGAGAAAAGGACATTAAGTC
>CBDUTO010000198.1:0-5244 GCA_965370315.1 uncultured Melioribacteraceae bacterium | reverse complement strand
CTGTTGGACAATCCGAATATTCAAAGAATAAAATATATGAAATGATTTCACAATCATCAAAAAAAACCATACTGAACTTAATCCCTTATTTAGCAAAATTCGATTATATCGAAATAATTAAAAAGCAACAAATTCCAACTTTAATAATAAAAGGGAAAAAAGATAAAGAGATTAATAGTGTTTTGAAGTCAACAATCACAGCATATAAAGAAAATAATGATTTTAATATGGTTGAAATGAAAGGTGTTGGACATTTTGTAAATCTTGATAAACCAAATGAATTTAACCAAGAATTGCAGAATTTTATTAACTCAATATAAAACAAATACTGGCTCTAACAATGTATATAAGGCATTGGGCAATAAGTGGTTAAATTGATATTTATGAATATAAACAAACGGCAGAGTAAATTGAAAAGTTGGTGTTTCAAAATGCCCAACGCCTCATATACCAACCGTTACCATGCATTTAGATTGAAGCAGCGTTAAATAATGAACAAATACCAGAAAGAGTACATAAACAGAATAAACCTGGTTTGGGATTATGTCGAAGCAAATATGAATAAAGAACTATCTTTAGAGTCTTTGTCAAGAATTGCCATGTTTTCCCCATTTCACTTTCATCGTATTTTTTATGCGTTTACAGGCGAATCCCTAAATGATTTTGTTAAGCGAAAACGAATTGAAAAAGCGGCTACTTTATTAATCAGTAATCCTGATGATTCTATAAGTGAAATTGCATATTACTGTGGTTTCAATAGTGCTTCTGTTTTCTGTCGGAATTTCAAATCTCACTTCGGCAAAAGTGCAAAGGAATATAGAAATAAATATTTTGCAAAAAAAAGCAAGAATAATCAATTGGAAAGCAAGGACAGTCAACTTCCTTCTTTTGCTTATAATTATATTTGCGATGTTGAATCATTAAAAAACATAATTATGACTACAAAAATTGAAATTAAAGAAATGCCTTCGATGAATCTTGTGTATTTCAGGCACATGGGTGATTTTGAGAAAATCGGAGAAGCTTACGGAAAATTAAAGCAATGGGCTGGTCCAAGAGGATTGCTCCGCAATCCAAACCTAAAAACTGTGACAGTATATCATGATGACCCAAATGTTACCAAAATAGAAAATGTAAGGCAAAGTGCTTGCATTTCTGTAGACAGTCCTGTGAAAACCAAAGGAGAATTTGGAAATTTAACCATACCAAAAGGCAAATATGTAGTTGGCAGCTTTGAGATCGATGCTACACAATTTGGCGAATCATGGAATTCGGTATGTTTATGGTTAACGGAGAGTGGCTATCAACCCGACGATAAAAATACGTATGAATTGTACCACAACAATCATGAGGAACATCCTGAGAAAAAATTTATTGTTGACATTTGCATTCCGGTAAAACCAATGTAAGTGTTTTTTAAACGTAAGTAGGTGATAATAAGAAATCTCCTCTATAAAAGGAATGCAAAATGGATAAAAATAACAGAATAAATGAATTAGCTCCATGTGGAGTATTTTGTGGAGCATGTCCTTCATTTAATAAAACATGTAAAGGTTGTGCAAGTGATGACAAGGAACAAGATAGATGCAGTAAATGGAATTGTAAGATTAGAATTTGTTGTTATAACACTAAAGGTATTGACTTTTGCATAGACTGCGAAGATTTCCCTTGCAAATTAATTAATAAAAAATTACTAAACTGTCATCCAGATAATCCAAAATATACATATAGACACGAAGTATCTTCTGTTTTTGTAAGATTAAAAACCATGAAAACACAAGAATATTTAAATTTCCAAAAGAAAAGATGGAAATGTGATTCATGTGGTGGAACTATACATTTTTATCATTATAAATGTGATAGCTGTGGGAAAGAAAAAATGATTAAATAAAAACGCATGGTAACACTTTGTATAAGTAATGGCAGGTAAAGTGCTAAATATCAAGGTTTGTAGCCCGCTCAAACTGCATAGCGGTTTGACAGGAAATTACCACGCAATCTGCCACTACTCATACAATTTACCGTTAGTCACCATTACTAAATTTTTCATAAGCATTGATTATATCTTTAACAAGTTTATGACGAACAACATCACCTTTATTAAAATATGTAAAGCCAACACCATCAACATTTTGTAAAATCTCTTTTACCTGAACTAATCCGCTATCACTTTTTTTAGGAAGATCAATTTGAGTAATATCTCCAGTTATTATTGCTTTAGAATTTGGTCCAAGTCGAGTTAAAAACATTTTCATTTGCATTGGGGTTGAATTTTGTGCTTCATCCAAAATTACATAAGCATTGTTTAATGTTCTTCCACGCATAAAAGCAAGAGGAACTATTTCTACAATACCTTTCTCTATATAATTTTTCATCTGTTCTTTAGGAAGCATGTCTTGAAGTGCGTCATAAAGAGGTCTTAAATATGGATCAATTTTGTCTCGAAAATCACCAGGTAAAAAACCTAAACTTTCGCCAGCTTCGACTGCTGGTCGTGCGAGAACAATCCTTTCAACAATCCCCTTTTTTAAAGCGGCTACAGCAAAAGCTACAGCTAAATAGGTTTTGCCAGTTCCAGCAGGTCCAATTGCAAAACAAATATCATTTTTAGTAACGCTTTCGAAATACTTTATTTGATTAGGAGTCTTTGCCTTAATTACATCTTTTTTGGAATAGAGAACAATACTCTCATATTCATCATCCGAGATTATTTCTTTCCCAGAAATGGTTAAATCTATAATAGTTATTACATCTTTAGATCCTAATTTGCCAGTAGTATTTAAAACATAAATCATCTCTTTTATTATTTTTTCAATACTTTCTACTTCACTAGAATTACCTTTAATAGTTGCTTTATCACCTCTAACTACAAGGGTTGATGAAAATCTTTCCTCAATTGGCTTAAGATTTTTATCATTTGGACCTAATAATAATTGAATATCCACGTTCTTAATTTCGATATGCTTTTCGATTTGCGTAATAACCTCCAGTATAAAAAAAAAGGATGCTCAAATAAATGAGCATCCTTAAAATACATTTCTTATTTAATAAAACTCAACTTAATTTTGTGTTGGAGGAGCTGGTTTGTAATTAGCTCTTGCTTTATCATATTTTGCTTTTTCTTCATCATCCAAGTTAGGAATTTTGAACTCTTGTTTTGGATAAATTAGATCAGGATCTTTAATTTGATCTCTGTTTGCATTATAAATAACTGGCCATGCAAATCCATTTCCATAAAATTCATCTTTTTTAGCAATTTTCCAAAGATAATCACCTTTTACAACAGAATAAATAACTTCTTTATTAGCTTCTTCTTCTTCCCAAGCAGCTAACATACGTTGCATTTGTCCATCAACTTTATCGTTAAATTCTGGAAGTGCACTTACATTATTTTTCTGAAGATTTTCTAATGCTAACTTAGCATCTTCTATACTACCTTCTCTTCTTTTAAGTTGCGCTTCTACCATAGAAACATCTTTTCTATAACGAGCAACTGAAGCATCTGTAGCACCAACTAATGCATAAACTTCATTTTGATTATCTTCGATTGATGCTAATGCAGCTTGTTTAACTTTTAAAGCTTCAATAGAACTTTTTAATTCACTAACTTCTTTAGTTAACTCAACACTTTCTTGAGTTAATCTATTCATTTCTTTTTGAAATTCCTCTTGAGTCATTTCTTTTTCTTCTTGAGCCATCATACTAACTGATAAAAGAAGTAATAAACTCAAGATACCCGCAATCAACTTATAACTTTTCATTTAAAATCTCCTTAGATTAATTAATTATTTTGGCTAAATTTGCTTCAGTTTCAGCTTTTTGCTTAGCAATTTTTTCTAATTTAGCATTGTGTTCAGCTATTTCTCTTTCAATCTTAGTTTTTTCACTTTTAAGTGAATTAACTTCTTGTTGAAGTGATTTTACTTCAGCTCTCATAGCATTTAAATTTGCCATTTCTTCTTCACTAACTCCACTACATCCAACAAAACCAACCATTCCAGCAAGCATTAGAACAGCAAGTGCAGAAGTGAAAACTTTTTTCGCTTTTAGCATGTGATTCCTCCGTGTTTATAATTAGACTATTGTTTCAATATAACGTGCAATATACAAAAAAATATCAATAAACTAAATGATTCGCCTCTCTACAAAGCTATTAAATTGATTACCACCAATAATAATATGATCAAATACATTTATATCCAATATCTTCCCTGCTTCAACTAGTTTTTTAGTAATTTGGATATCTTCATTACTTGGCTCAATATTTCCACTTGGATGATTATGTAGCAAAATTATGCTTGCAGAATTATTTTCAATTGCAATTTTATATACCTCCCGTGGATGAACTATACTTCCCGTTAAATTACCAACTGAAATAATATTGTATCTAATAATTTTATTTGCAGAATTTAACGAGATGACTATAAATTTCTCCTTCACTTCATCTCTCATTAATGGAATAAAAATATCTGCAACATCAGAAGGTGAGACAATGGTTTTATTTGAAAACCATTTGCTTTGTGATTCAACCCTACGACTAATTTCGAATGCAGCCAGTAGTGTTGCCGATTTATCCTTGCCTATGCTTAAATTTTTCTGAAGAGTTTGAGCTGATTGAGTTGCTAACTGAGAAAGATTGATATATTTTTTAACAAGTTGTTGAGCAATTTCAATTACTGAAATTCCCTTAGTACCAGTTCTAAGTAAAATTGCTATTAACTCTGCATCCGTTAAACTTTGCGCTCCTCTTAATAAGAGTTTTTCTCTTGGTCTATCATCTAGTGGAATTTCTTTTACTTTCATACGCCCTCCAATTTATTTATAAAAAAGCTATGAATAACCAACAAATATATGTCATTCCAAAATATTTATATTAGAAATCTCTCAAAGAAGTCTAGATTCCGTTTTGAAACATCACGGAATAACAGTCCTCATAAGGTTATACAAAACCATAACTTATTTTACTAAATATTAGGGTTTATCCCTTTTGCCTTAGCAAAATACTCATTAGCAATTGGTACATCTTTGTTTTTTAGGTGCCAATTCCCAAGTAAATGTAGTAGTTCTGCTGAAGAATCTGAATTATCCATTATATTTAATAGCTTTTCTTCAGCCTTATAAATTTCATCCAACAGAACTAATATTTTAATTTGAAAATGTCTCCATTCAATCACAGATGGATTTAGTTTTAATGCTTTACTAATTGATTCATTGGCATGAAAATACATCTCTTTTTTAAAATAT
>CBDUTO010000197.1:0-5418 GCA_965370315.1 uncultured Melioribacteraceae bacterium | reverse complement strand
AGGTATTTTAAATTAGTGGCTTAACTTAATGTATGTTTGTTGGGGAGCAGATCAGTATTCCCAGAGTTACAAAAATTGTTAAGGAGCAAGTATCAATTGAGAAAATAACTTTGGATGTAGATAGTTCTGTAATTATAAAATATGGAGAACAAGAGGGGGAGTGTAAAAGGTTATAGCCCAAGAAAACGAGGATGCAATCCCATCATACTTTTATCACATTTGTAAGTCAAACAAGAACAGTATCCAATGCATGGTTACCTTTAAACTTTTAATATTTAGTTACGATTATAAATACATGTAAATATTTTAAAAAGTAAAAAATATAATTAAATAAGGTTAACAATCATGCTTAAGAATTTATTTTTGTTTTTCGGACTATTTATACTCTCATGTACGGAAAATCCACCGACTTCCCCAATTGAGCCTTCAAATTTAGTTCGTAGTGTTGATGGTCGAATTGAATTATCTGTTGTAAACTCATCTAATAATTTACCAGAATTAGATATTTTATCTTTCCATGAGGAAGATGATATAGCCGCAAATAATACTTTTGATATTGATGTACACATCTCGGGTGTTCCACAAATGGTATTTGCAGTAAACTCTAATAGCGATTTAGTTTTAGGAGCCACTGTACTTGCCAATACAAATGAAATTATTATTAGTGAGAGTTCAACTGCAAATACTTTTATTCTTCTTAATCCAATATTTATGTTTGCTGATGCTCAACAAGTTGAAGAGATAATTGCAAAAGCGGCTACCTGTACCTCGTATGAACCACTTGTGAAAGTAGTTGCAAAAATAATTTCCGAAGACCCAAACAATGTTTATAATTCACAAAAACATCCTGAAATTTTAGAGCTTAGTGCTAAAGTAGGATTTGAATTATTAAGGCAATATGGTAATAATGAAAATAGTAAGTTATATGGTATTACAAATGTAAACTTAGGTTCAACAAGACCAAATGTTCATGTTAATAAAAATGAACCAAGTAAGGTAGTATTTGAAAATTCAAATTACGTTGCTATTTCTGCAGAGATACTTAATTTATATACTTACAAAAAAGAACAGCTCTTTACGTTAAGTCCAAAAGAAAGTGCTATCTCATTCCGATTTGGATGGCCACCAATTTATTGGACAAATGCAAAGGTTACTAAAATTGATTTTTCTAAATATCCTTCCCAAGATTTAACAATAAGAGCAACTAAAGGATTTGATCCTAAAGAAATGTCAAATTGGTACAAACCTTCAACACCAACCGGAAGAGCCTCATTATTAAACACATTGGTTTTAGCAAAACAAGTTCTCAAGTATTTTATTGGTGGTGCAGGAATAATTATTTTGGAAAAAGCAGTTATGGATATTAAAATATACTTATCTGCTTCAGATGAAGCTATGCGCCGTTATAATGTAGCTTGTCAAAATGGTGATGCGATTAATGCCGCAAAAGCATTAATTGATTTTATTAGTATTAATAAAAATGTTATTGTAGGTGCAATTATTGGTGTAGGGGCATATTATGCCAGCAAAGGTCTCGTGAAAAAAGCATTAACTCTGGTTAAAGACTATATGCCAATTATAAAAGTTGTTGCAGTAACATATCAAGTAACTACAGAAACAATTCCAATAGTTAAAGATTTAGTTTTCGGACAAAGATGGTTCGACTATAGAATAAAGACTTACCACGATGGTGAAATTTATTATTGCGGTCCGGTTGTAGAAAATTTAATTGAAGTTCCGCTTGTAAAGCCAATTTACAAACAAAGTATTGGTTGGTTTGGATTACGCTCGAATGGAGGGTTTGACATGACAACGTATTCTGATGATAATAGATATGAAGAACTAAAGTACCATATCAATGTAAAAATATCTCGAAAATTACTTCCTGATTCACATGAAAATTATCATACAGATTTTTTAAAAATTGGTGAGGAATATTACATAAATAAATGGTATGGATCGACTTGTAATGATGTATATGTTAAAGTACAAGCTGAAAATAGAGATGGAGAAAAATCAGATTGGTCTGCTGAGCATAAAGCCTTTTATTAAAATCATCTTAATCAAGTATGAAATAGAATTTAGATGTTAACATTCAACGATATTATTTTTTGGGAAAAACTTAGTCATAGCATTTACAAATGGTAGATTCACAATGAACTTCTAAGTTTGAAGCCAATTCATGTTCTGTAAAGTAATAAACAGTAGTGTAAAATTTTTTGGGTAAATTCAAAAACCTATGAAGTGTAGTGAATATCCAAAACCTAATTCGAAGATAATTGCATCAAAATTATATACATAATTTAAATATGCTTGCTACTTAGTCCAGAATATTCTCACTGATTTTGAATTAGTCAATTGAAAATTGCCTAATTATTATGATTATTCTTCAAAATAGATATAGAAATAAATTAGTATTTAAAGGCTTCCTTCTTCTTAAGTTTTGTCGATATCTAAAAACAGTAGATCGAGAAATCTTCTATCCAAGCTTAACTATCTCACCATGCATCCTACGAATACCCTATATTCTATTCTCATTGGCTAATTGAATAATTAGCTTTCTAGTTTTAACATCTACCTTATCTCTTCCACCTTTATGCTTTCTTTTAGTTTTCCAAAAGATCTTGAATCCTTTTATATGCCGCTTAATAACACTCTCTGGCTTAACAAAATTACGAGATTATCTTTCCAAATATTTAACAGTCTTTTTTGATATACTGAAGAAAACTCTATCGCTATTTTGAATTACAGCTCGTTTATTAAAACTACTAAATGTTTCTAATTGTTTTCTTAAAAATAGATTTTTCAAGTGTATCTGAGTTCTTGACTTGAATAGGTTGAGAATAAAAGAGATGAGAGATTTAATCATATTTGGGAAATAGTTTTATATAGGATGGTGTGAAATAATGAAATCTTATTGCGATAGTAAGTGGAATTAGTTTGTTCGTTTTTTGCGAATGAGCAAATGAACAGACACAAATATTACTTAACTACCTGTTAAATATACATAGATACCAGAATATTTATCTATTCTAAACTTGTCCCGATTCAAAACCTCACCAATTTTGAATTTAAATGAGAATTACTGCAATCTTATTGTAATAATAATAATTCGCTAGTTTTCTATACGGATGGGCAAATTAACAGGCACACGTGCTTTTTTGTTTTAAAGGGATTGAATTTAATTAGGTTAAACTTAATCAAAATCATCTAAACTAAATTCAATATTCATAAATTCATACAGTTGTAATAACATTTATAAATGATTATCTTTATTTTTATAAAACAAGACTGGAAGTCTTATGTCGACTATATAGATTTACTTTATTGTTCATTAAATTTCATTATAAAATTTATTGTAGAGGATTGTATGAAAAATAAACTTACACTTTTTATCACTTCTATTGTTACATTTCTATTATTGTCAGTTTCGTTTTCAAATGGACAAACTCTCAAGGAAGCAGTAGAGGGATTATCAAATGAAATTGGGCTTGCATACGCTTCTTCTGTAATTAATCCTTTTGCGGCAAACTTAAATAGTGCATGGATCAATAGAGTACCAGCACCAGAGAAAGTTGGCTTTAGTATCAGTTTCGGTATTTACGGAATGGTAAGTCCTATAGAGAGTGGAGATGATTCATTTACTAAATCGGGATCGTTTTATCTAACTCGCGAGCAAGCAACCCGAATTGTAAATGACGAAGTCCCAGAAGAAGGATTAAGAAGTCAAATAATTGATGAACTAATTACAAAGCAATTTACATTGACCGTAAATGGTTCTTCAATAACGAGTAATATTAATAGAAATATTGTGATTTACACTGAGGTTGAAGGAGGACTTAGATTTAAGCTTAAAGATTCGAGAATTCCTTTCCCAGTATATGTTGAGCTAGATGCGACTGAAACTTACGAAATTGATATTGAAAATTATTTGGAAGCTTTTAGTTATCTACCATATGGTGCCGCACAATTAAACTTAGGTACAATATATGGAACCGAAGCAATGATTCGCTTTATTCCAGCTGTTGAAGTTGATACTGAAATTGGTTCAGTAGGAATGTACGGTATTGGTCTTCTTCATAACCCACAAGCATATATAAGTAGTGAATTACCAGTAGAGATATCTTTGGGTTTTATGTATCAAAATTTCTATACAGATAATAATGGCGATATTACAGCATTTTCTGCAGGACTTAATGTTAGAAAAAGTTTTGAATTTGGATGGCTAACTATTGATCCTTTTGCAAAATATTTGATTGAGAGTGCAAGTTTTAATCTTAAAGAAGAAACAACATTAGAAAAAAATTATAGAAGTGAAACTTTTGAAATTAGTCTCTCAACTGAAGGCGCAAACTCAAGCAGATTTGGCTTAGGCACAATGTTTAGAGTCGGTTTTGTAGATCTTACATTCTCTTATAATTTTGCAAAATACAATTCCATGGTTGGTGGAATATCATTTAATTTCGACACATTTGATTAAAAAATAAAAAGGAAAATAAAAATGAAATACAAAGTTTATCCAGTACTATTTGTTATAATTCTTTTAGGATTTATGTCTGTTTTTGGTGGAATAACAGATATTGAAGATTCGTCTGACTGTGAAGATAAACATGCCTCCGTTACCTTCGGTGATTCCGAGATGACTTCAAACGGAAATGAGGCAATAGTTAAACAGTTTGTCACTCTTAATTGCGAAGATGCAGATTATGATGATTGCGACTCTGATTGCGATTACGATCAATATTCTGCATACCACTATAATGATAGTGTCTTAGTAAGTGTCTTGCAAAACGGATCTATTGTTCAAACAGTTTCAGCGGAAATAGATTATAGTCCTTACGTTGATTCTATAGGTACAATTGAAAATACTTTTAATTTTGTTGCTCCAGGAGATTATGTTTTACGTTATACAATAGTTTGTGATGGAGGCGTTGTAAGTACACATGATGAACAAATAACTATCACTGAAGGTATAAGTGGTAATTTTGATTTGATAGGTATGACACTAGAATGTGATGAAACTGGAAATAGATTTTCCTTTAGCCGAGATAATTTTACTGGAACAAATGCTATCTCTATTGATAATACTAGTTTTAATTTGCAGCTAAATATTGCAGCAGAAATTGATACAGTTGCTTATCCGTGTATTGAAAGCAGTTATGAGTTAAATGAAACTGGTACTTTTACAACTAATGGTGACAAAATAACCATATCCTATGTTGATGGTAGTGCCACAGTATCTCAAACTTTTAATTATGAATATGATGGTCGTTTTTTATCGTTCTCATATTTTGAGGCAAATGAGGATAAAGTTGTAATGTTTTTCGAAAAACAAACTGTTTTAGCTAAAAGGTAATTTTACATAATAGTTCTATTTTTCAAAAAAGGCTGTTTTAAAAGTAGTTCATGTCATTTCGA
>CBDUTO010000196.1:0-5555 GCA_965370315.1 uncultured Melioribacteraceae bacterium | reverse complement strand
AATATATTCCAGATGTTAAATTACTGGCATCAAACTTAACTTCGTAATTGCCTGGCTTCTGATTTTCATTAACAAGCATGGCTATTTCTCTTCCGAGAATATCGTAGACTTTTAATGTTACAAGTGGCGACGTGGCAATCTTGTTAGATTGCTTCGCTCCACTCGCAATGACAGATTTATTTGGAATAGAATACTTAATAGTTGTACTTGGGTTAAATGGATTAGGATAATTTTGAGATAATTTAAATTCTATTGCAGAGTTTATTTCAACTTCAACAACATCAGAATATTCAAAACAACCATTAATATCTATTTGCTTTAATCTGTATTGAACAACTCCAGTTAAATTATCACTGTCAATAAATGAATACTCTTTAGGTGAGTTGCTATTTCCATGTCCTTCAACAAAAGCAATATTTTCCCATGTGTCATTCTGAACTTGATTCAAAATCTGACGCTCAACCTCAAAACCATAATTATTAACTTCTGTTGCTGTTTGCCAGCTAAGTTTTACTACTTCTTCTAAAACGCTGGCTGTAAAGCTTGTTAGTTCTACTGGAACTGCAATATCTGTAAAGGCAACTGTACTAAAGGTCTGATTCCCATCATAAAGATCATAATTTGATATATCTTCCAACTCGTCTCGTGTAATACTTGCCGTTCTGAGTGCATCTTTGAAATCCCTATGGTCACTATTTACTGTAAAACCATCGACAACAATGGCATTTGGAAAATCCCCTACTGTTTGAGGATTTTCATTTGCAGGAAAAGATCCATAGCGATAGAGGGCTGCATGAATTTCAGTAACACCATCTGTTGGATCATCATTATTATCAGAATAGAAATAAACGTTTTCAGCTCCAGTAGATGAATAACTAAAAGATACACTACCAGCAAGATAACTAACAGACCCACAACTTGGGGAAAGAGGGTTGCTACATGCGACATCTATTGTATTCGTAGAAGTACCTGTTTCTCTAAAAGTAATCACGTCACCCGTAGACAGTCCTCCGACGGGTGTGGTATAAGAACAAACACTTTCACCCGTACCAAATATATTATTTGCTGCATCGTACTCTTTCTCTGTAAAATAGAAAACAGTTTCGCCTGCTATGTCCTCGATGACAAGCCATCTCCTGTTGAACCATTATATCCAATAATAGCTACCTTTTGTGAGTAGCTTACAGAAACCATTAATAATATTAATGGAATTAATAGAATAGTAACATTTTTCATATCATATCATATCTCCTATAGGTTTATTCTAATAGATTTCCTTAATGTATAATGTCTCCACCTGCATATAACTAAATGCTAACCCGACAAAAACCAAGAGTTAATTGAGTGAAGTCAGAAATATCTTTCCGCATAAAAAAAAGCTCATCTCTTTCTGTAAAGCTATTATAAGTTATTGTTTATGTTAAATTTATTAAATATATAATCTATTATAACAATCTAAAATCTTCAAAATAAATGGAGCTTAAAATATCCCATCAAACCATTCCTCTTTGTAACTAAACTAGATGTTTAACTCGTTTAACTTAAAAAAAATGGATTAGAAATCAAAACTGAAATGCCAATTATTGAGTGCTACTATAAAAGAGTGGGGGAGGTGAAATGTTGTGTAATGGTGCTGCTTTGTGTTGTTGAGGAGTAGTGAAGCTGTCTTAAAAGTAGTTCGAACACAGAGAGAAATTTTTAATTTGAAGTAAATATTAAAGATTCTCACGTCGCTTCACTCCTCAGAATGACATTGGTAACTTTTGGGATTGCCTCGGTAGTCCTCGACAACAGTTGAAAGATGCTGAATGAAGTTCAGAATGACAATCATAGATTTTTGAGACATCTAAGTGGTGACTTATATTTTAAAAGAATTTAAGATAAAATTGATAACTTTGAAATCTGAAATAATAACTTTAATCAACAACTACTTAAATGGTAAACTGTTTGGCTCAGTTAAAAACTCGAATTTAATCTATGGAAAATTTAGAAACAACAATTAGTAATAAGAGAAACTCTTCGGAAGATTTTCCACTTGAAGAAGTTCCAAAGGAGAACCGAAAAAGTTTTTGGTCATTAACCTCGGTGCTATTAGGATTTACATTCTTTACTGCAACAATGTGGGTTGGTGGAACATTGGGTACTGCCTTTAAATTATTTCCTGACCTTTTAATGATTATTACAATTGGTAATTTATTGCTTGGTGGGTATGTTGCCGCTCTTGGTTATATATCCTACAAAAGTGGATTAAACACAGTAATGATGGGTCGATTCTGCTTTGGAGAGTATGGCAGTAAACTAATTGATTTAATTTTAGGCGTAACTCAAATTGGCTGGTATGCGTGGGGGACTGCGACTATTGCAATAATTTTAACAGAATTTTTAGGACTCGATAAATCGTACACTAAATATCTAATGATATTTTTTGGATTTGCTTTCTGCTGGACAGCAATAATTGGTTACAAAGGATTGGAAAAACTCTCAATTGTTGCAGTGCCAATGATGATTATTCTTATACTTATTAGCATTTCAATTTCAGTTGGAGACGCAGGAGGAATTGAAAAACTTTTTAGCATTATTCCAACCACAGAACTTAGTTTTGGAGCAGCCATAACACTTGTATTTGGAACTTTTGCAAGTGGGGGAACGCAGGCAACAAATTGGATTAGGTTTGCTTCATCTGGCAAAACTGCAATATCATCAAGTATGTTAGCATTTTTTCTGGGTAACGGATTTATGATATTTATTGGAACTATCGGCGCATTAGTTTATCAGGAAGCTGATATTGTGAACGTAATTAAAATTCAAGGAATTCTAAGTCTTGGAATAATTATGCTTTTCCTTAATATTTGGACAACCCAGGACAATACTGTTTACAATTTTTCAGCTGCTGGTTGCAACTTTATACGCACTGAAAAAAGAAAGTTAATCACATTTATTGGCGCAGCTATAGGGACATTGTTAGCAATACTTGGAATGTACGAATGGCTGGTTCCTTTTATAATTTTACTCGGTACATTTATTCCACCAATTGGAGGGATAATTATAGCAGATTTTATTGTGAAGTATAAATTTCAATATCCTCTCTTAAAGGAAGCAATACTCCCTCAAGTTAATTGGAATGGAATAATATCATATGTTTTAGCATCAGCTGGGGCGTATTATAGTCCAATGATACCACCAATAGTTGGTATTGTTTTAGGATTTGTATTCTACGCATTCTTTGAAAGGGTAGTGGTAAACCGAATTACAATAGTTTAAATATTCACTTCAAGTTAGCGATTTCTCTCTCCGTTCGAAATGACAGCCCACTTGAGAGACCGATTCTGTGAGCTTAAGAAAAATCATTTTCATTAACCCACTGATTTATCAGTGGGTTAATGAGAAGCCAATAATTGTTCTTACCAGTTTACTCCAATTGCTTAAGCAGTTGGTTAATGATAGAATATCCTTAAGTTGACACCATTACTTGTGAGGCAGCCTCATAGTATTTTGGAATCCTTTTAGTTACATCCAGTATAAATAAGCTGATTTGTTGAAGTATTATAACTACCAACTGATTTCCATTCAAAAGTAGGATATAATCCGCAAACTCCTAACAATGTAAAGTTCCCATATTTACGGTCGCCAGCACTGTTCAATTCTGTTGAGCCTGTCATTCCATTATATTCAGATGAAATAGTTATATATTCTGAAAGAAGATTATCAAATTGGTAATCTGAACCAACGGATTGGTAAGTTAAAGCCGCAATATTTAATGCATCATAAGCTGCAAAAGTATATGCATCTGGCGTATGTTGAGTACTCTGTTCAATAGATGCAAATAGTGGACTCCAATCTGATTCATTATCAGTTGAAAGTGCAAATAATGGACTGCAGAAGCTAACACCGTTTGCAAAATTTGAAGCATCAGCATTAGAAATTAATTCTGCACTCATTGCTGATCCATTACTTCCAAACCAAAGAGTTGAAGATAAAAGATCGTTTGATCTTGCAAGATCAAATATGTTAGTAATCTCATCAAATCCGGCAAGATAAATCGCAGTTTCTGTAGGATTACTACTTGCACTTACTTTTGCAACAATTTGCTCAATAAGGCTGGTTGTAATATTATCATCATTAGAATATTTAATAGAATCAATTACAGATCCACCTAGGCTAACAAAACTATTAGTCATACTTCTTTTTAAACCAATGTTTCCATCATCATCTCTAAAAACAGCTACAACACTTCTAATTCCTCTTTCCCACATTAATGATGAAATTGCTAATCCTTCTGGTTTATCATCAGGACAAAATCGCAGAACGTGATCACCAGCAATAGCAAGATCACCAGCAGTACTGCTCATACTTACAGCAAATATTTCATTTGCATCGAGTAAAGGTTTAATTATTGCTAACTCTGAACTTGATTGGGGTCCAAGAATAATTTCTACTCCATCATCAATCAATTCCCCTGTTTTAGAATAAGCAATATCTGGATCAAGCTTAGTATCAACTATTTTCAAATTAAATTTGAGGTTAGTTCCTTCAGCTAAAAATTGATTATTAATTTCTTCAACAGATTGCTCTAAAGCTGCTTTTGTGGTAATTCCTAAAGATGACCAATTGCCCGTAAGTGAAAGCAAAGCACCAATTGTAACTTCATTTACTTCATCAGCAACAGGATCATTAATGTCAGAATCCGTACAGCCTCCAAGTAATAATCCCAAAATAATTACCAATAATAAAATAATTTTCTTTCGCATTTAAATCTCCATAAATTGTGTTATATATATAGTGAGTGTATTTAATATTTACATTAGCTTAGCCTTATAAACAACAAAAGCTATTTTGCTAAATCATTTTTTGAGTAGCAATCAAGTCTATAAAATTGTTCTTTTTCATTTCTTTTTTCTCCGCTTTTTATAATTTATAAAAAGCCGTATTTAGCACATAAATTAGAACTATAAAATAATTCTTTGTGGATTCGCAATGTTTTATTCGGTATGGATTCTAATCAAAATGCACAAGAAATATTACTAATGTAAATGGCTATTCGCTTTAATTGAAGAAACGATATCAAAAAATCACAAAAGAACAATTGAGACTAAGCTTTTGTGATTATAAATTGTATAAGTTATTATCGAAACAATTTATTCTTTTTAAATAGCTATAATTGTTTTTTTTGAAAAAAATGAGGATAGGGTAGAGTAATTCTACTACATAAAAAATATTTTAATTGTAGTAGGTTATATTGAGGTGTGGTTCTCGACAGCATTTAATAATTTAAAATGTGTGATTATGTATTTTGAGGGAATTGAGATTGCATCACTATGCCTATTTCTTAATTGTTTTTTCCTTTTGAATTCTATCATAGTCAATCAAAGCCAACTTAATACTTGAAATTACTGTTTCTGGATCATCTTTCAAAATGAAATGACCAGAGTTATAACAATAAAAGAACTTCCCATAATTCAACGGATCCAATAGAGCTAGCCAGCGTTTCATCTTTAGATTATTATGGCTAAGTTCTAATTAACATTGCATTACCCTTAAACTGCAAAAATATTTGA
>CBDUTO010000195.1:0-5720 GCA_965370315.1 uncultured Melioribacteraceae bacterium | reverse complement strand
ACAAAGAAGAAAAAAATATAACAAGCAATCGGAAAGCATTTCACGATTATTTCATTGAGCGGAAAATAGAAGCAGGAATTGTTCTCCTTGGAACTGAAGTAAAAGCATTGCGAAATGGAAAAGCAAATCTAGTAGATGCTTATGCATCTATTAAAGAGGATGAAGTATGGATGACAAATGCTCACATTGGTGTTTACGATCATGGTAACAGAAATAACCATGATCCAATTAGACGAAGAAAGCTTTTATTAAAGCGTGCTGAAATTAAAAAACTTAATAACAAGATTAAGCAAAAAGGATATTCACTTATTCCATTACGCTTTTATTTTTCCAACGGAATAGTTAAAGTTGAAATTGGATTAGCACGTGGTAAAAAATCTTACGACAAACGTGAATCAATTAAAGAAAGAGATGCACAACGCGATTTGGATAGAAGTTTAAAAATGTAATTAAGGTGTTGTCATTTCGAAATGAGCTTGCTTTGTAGCGATTGAGAAATCTTCAACTATTCACGAGATTTCTCTTCCGATAAAAAACATCGGAATCGAAATGACATGTTATTTTAGAAAAATTATTACAAGGAAATAAATTGAGCGAGAAAATAAAATTTGCATCTGTTAAAGAACAATTGGATGTAATTAGAAGAGGGACTTCAGAAATAATTCCAGAAGAAGAATTAATTAAGAAATTAGAGAAATCAATTGAGAGTGGCAAACCATTAAATATTAAATTAGGATGTGACCCAACTCGTCCAGATTTACATCTTGGACATTCTGTTGTTCTCCGCAAACTTGCACAATTCCAAGAACTAGGCCATCAAGCAATATTAATTATTGGTGATTTTACAGCCTTGATTGGTGATCCATCTGGAAGGAATTCCACTCGGCCGCCACTGACAGAAGATGAAATTGCTGAGAATGCAAAATCATATTTTGAACAAGCTTATAAAATTCTGGATAAAGAGAAAACTAAAATTGTTTATAACTCCGAGTGGCTTGGTAAAATGAGTTTTGCTGATGTAATTAAATTAGCATCTAAATATACTGTTGCTCGTATGATGGAACGTGATGATTTCACAAACCGTTTCAAAGAGGGCGTTCCAATAAGTATGCACGAAATTATTTATCCTCTTGCTCAAGCTATGGATTCTGTTGCAATTGAAAGTGATGTAGAACTTGGTGGAACTGACCAGAAATTTAATCTATTAGTTGGACGAGACATACAACGTGAATACGATATGGCTCCACAAATTACTTTAACAATGCCAATTCTTGTTGGAACTGATGGCGTTGAGAAAATGAGTAAATCATACGACAACTATATTGGTATTAGTGATTCACCAAAAGATATTTATGGAAGAACTCTTTCAATCCCAGATAATGTAATTTATAATTACTACGAAGTTGCTACAGATATTTCAGCAGATGAATTAGCAAAAATTAAATTGTCTCTTGAAGATGGAAGTGGAAACCCTAGAGATATAAAAAGAGCCTTAGCACGTAAGCTTGTTGAAATGTATCACTCTCTAGATGCTGCAACCCAAGCAGAAAAAGAGTTTGATAATATCTTTATCAACAAAGGTATTCCAGACAATATTCCAGAGCATAAGTCTGATGTCGAAAAAATGACATTGCTCGATTTAATTATTGCTGTAAATTTTGCTCCTTCCAAAGGTGAAGCACGCAGGTTAATACAACAAGGTGGCGTTTCTATTGATGGAGATAAAATCACAGAACTATATCAAGAAATTATTTTTGATTCTGAAAAGACTTTAAAGGTTGGAAAAAGAAAGTTCATGAAATTGTTACCAAACAATTAAAAATAAAAATATGTTATTGCGAATCCAACCGTTTTTGTTGGGTGAAGCAATCTATAATAGATTGCTTCGGACAACCCCCTCGCAATGACTCAATGGAGTTATTTATATGTATGTTCCCAAAAAAATATTTTTCACAAAAGGTGTCGGAAGACATAAAGAATATCTTGCATCATTCGAATTAGCATTACGAGATGCAAAGATTGAAAAGTATAATCTTGTAAGTGTAAGTAGCATTTTTCCTATTGGATGCAAAAAAGTTTCCATTGAAGAAGGGAGTAAAGCATTAGTACCTGGGCAAATTGTTCATGCTGTAATGGCACGTAACGCTACTAACGAACCAGGAAGAAAAATTGCATCATCAATTGGGGCTGCCATTCCCGCAGATAAAACAATGTATGGTTATCTTTCGGAGCATCATCCTTTTGGGGAAACAGCTGATAAAGCTGGTGAATATTCTGAAGATCTCGCAGCTGGAATGCTTGCAACGACTTTAGGAATTGAAAATTTTGATGCAGATGAAGCATGGAATGAAAAAGAGCAAATTTTTAAGTTATCTGGTAAAATTGTTCGGACTTCTAATATAACGCAGTCCGCTATTGGGCATAAAGATGGTTTGTGGACTACTGTTATTTCTGCTGCGGTGTTGTTGCCTTAAATATTTTCTAGTAATAATTCTTTTTATGAGACGTAGCACGCTACGTCTCTACTTTTATATCGTCATGACAATTAGTAGTCACATATAGTTAAGCGTCTTTAATTTACAAATCAGAATTGTTTGGAATTCCTTTATCTAATTCCCATTTTAATGGATTTTGCTGAATATATCTGCGAATATTAAACAACTCCTTTTCATTGCGAATTATTCTATCATAAAATTTAGGTTGCCACTTAAATGAGTAATTCAATTGATTACACTCTTTTTTGACGGCAGATTTGAACCCTCTAATAATAGATGAAAGAGATTTTGGACTAGGTGAAATATCAGAATATTGATTTTTTCTTAATGTAGTGACGTAGCGTGCTACGTCTCTTTTCGTAACATTTCTACTAATATTATCTTCATTGAGTATTACGATTGCATGAATGTGGTTTGGCATTATTATATATTCATCTAACTCAACATTCCCCCTTAGTTCTGCTGTTTTTAGCCATTCATATTGCGTGACTTTGCCAATTTCATTTAATTGAATTTCCCCACTTATTATTTGTCCAAAATAATTTTTATGATTATGTGTGGATATTGTAACAAAATACCACCATGGTGTAGTGTAATCCCATGACTTTAAACGCATCGATTTGGTTTTGTATTCTTGCTCCATATTCTCCCTCATGTGTTATTTGAAGACGTGGCACAGCTACGTCTCTACTTTTATATCGACATAGTAAACATCAACTGGGCTACAAAATAAGTGGATAAAATAATTGGCTCGGCAAAGCTAAACTTCTTATAAAACTTATTGAATGCTAAAACTGTATCAGAAATTGCAAATAGGATTGCTCCAATTGAGACATAAGTAATTGTTAGAAGTTGTCTATCATAGTTTATTCCAGAATATAGCATTGCAGAAATTACAAGTATGTATAGAATAACTGGGTACTTCATTGCACTAAGTTTGGGAGCTAAAAACTTAGCAACTATCAAAACGAACACAATGACTACAGCAGCAACTCCAAAACAATACTCATTCACATTTTGATTAAATGCAAAAGCGTATAGAACATGAGCAACAAGAAATGAATATAGTCCATTGTTAAAATATTTATCCGGGAAGAGCAAAAATAGATCTCCAAGAAAAGAGAAGATTAATCCTGTCATAATTAAATATGCATATGTTGAGTACTCCTCTCTACCATCCAGTAAAGGTAAGGCTATAATGAGAAGTATCGTAATGGGTTTAAAAATTCTGTATAGTTTAATATTCCCAAATTGTTTCGCTGAAATTGAAGCCACAATAAAAAGAAAGATTGTAATAATGAAATATGTATTAATACTATCCACTATTTTGTCTCCAGATATTCAACATCTATAAAATAATCCCATTTGTTGAAGTATAGATTTCCACCTCTCCACTCAACTTCCCCACGTTGGAAATCGACTGTTTCACTTCGTAGAAAAGTTTTAGCTGGGAATAACGGCTGCGAAAAATCATTGTTTACAATCATATGGTATGCGTCGTTTCCACCAAGGAAAAACCATTTTGTATCTTCATCTGCTGCAATTTGTAAACCAAAGGATTGATCCACTGGAACCCAACCAATGCCTTCAAAATATACTTCTCCCCAATCATGTAAATTCCATTCGTTTGGATGGAGCATTAAGCCACTTTCCCATCTTGCGGGTATTCCATTATATCTAGCAAGTGTAATAAATGTCAACGTTTTAATTCCACAATCACCATGCATTGTTGATAAACAATAATCAGATATATTTTTAATTGTGGAATATTCTCTTGCACCAGCCCATGGAATGTTATCATTTATCCACTTGTATATTTTTTTTGCTTTTAGTATTGGATTTGATTCATCCCCTACAATTTTTTCGGATAATTCTTTAACTCTATCTGTAAACACAATGTGTGGTTTTCTTTCAGAAGTATGTTTTTTGTATTCCTCGGAATTAGTAACATACTCAGCAACTAATTTTGAATCCAATAGATGAAACTCATTTACCCCAGTAAATTCAACCGACAATTTAAATTCTGTTGATTTTCCTTTTCTAGCTACTTGCTCAGAATAGATTGTTCTGTGCGCATACTCATCTGGAGAGATAATATATTTCTCATTATTTATTGAAACTAATTGTACATCCTTTTGTCTTTCACCTTTTTCCATAGGAAATGGGAGCCAACATCTAATTACTTCCCCTTCTGGAACCACATCCGCCTCTACTACTAATTTGTAATTTAATCTCATTCTTTCTGGTTTTACAAATATTGATTTCTCTTCTTTCGATTTTACTAAAACATCGCGTAAATAACCATCAAGAAAGAAATCGAGCTTATCTGGACCAACACCAGTAAATTTCATTTTTATATATTTTGCCTCTTTATTAAGTCTAAAAAGATTACTTGCAGCACGATTAAAATAAAATATTTCTCCATCTATATTTTTGTATTCAAGAGTTCCTTCTTCTCTCCATCTTGCTAAATCTTCTACTGTCACTTCTGGAATATATTTTCTAATATATTCCAGAACATTTTTTTCGCTCTTTCGGAAATCTTTCATAATTCTATTCATTTTTTCTTTTTGAAATTCTAATTCCAAACGGTCTAATTCTGAAATATTTTCTTTCATTAATATTTTATCTATCATCTTTGTAGCCTTAGAATACTCGCCACTACCAATTAAAATATTAAGATTTGAAGACTCTGTTTGAGCGACCGTCACTTGAGAGAGAAATAATAATATTGCTAAATACTTTACGAGCTGCATTTCTTTATTCCTTTTAATTTTAATTGTTTCAACCAACAAAACTAACAATATTTTTAACTTTAACAATGCTTCTCTTTATGCTTTTTATTAACTTTCGCAAATTTATATTTCTAAAGTATTTTAATAATTACAAATATATATTATCTATTAGTTAGGAGGTTTTATGAAGGGTGTTTTTACATTTGTTTTTCTTTTAACAATTTCAGTTAGTCTATATGCAGACTGGGGATTTTGGGATGCAAATAGAAGTAATTTAACTATTGACTTCAATGGGTCACAAACTGGATATTCAATTTGGAATAGTGCTGCAGGTACTTTTCATGGTGCAAATTTAGGGGAATTAACATCTAGTTCTCAAACATTGAGTATTGCTGATTGGGAGGTAAGAACATATAAGAATAGTGGAAGTGATGTCACAAATGCTGATATGTACTATGTTTTGTACAAATCTGGGTCTAGACCTGCTACC
>CBDUTO010000194.1:0-5849 GCA_965370315.1 uncultured Melioribacteraceae bacterium | reverse complement strand
AGCTTTTAGCTTTTAGCTTTTAGCTTTTAGCTTTTAGCTTTTAGCTTTTAGCTTTCTGATCCTTATACGGAATGTGTTCCTTTGAAAAATATTCCTTCATATCTTTAAGTAATACTGGAGATAGTAAGATTATCGAAATTAAATTTGGGAATGTCATAAATCCAAGTGCTGCATCACCGAAAGCCCAGACGGCTTCTAACTCAGCAATGGCACCAATAAATACAAAAAGGATAAAGAACCATTTGTATGGAAGAATCATTTTCTTCCCAAATAGATAGTAAGTAGCTCTATCACCATAGAATGACCAACTTATCATTGTAGAAATTGCAAAGAGTAAAACACCAACTGTAATTATTTTATCGCCATAATCAAAGAGCCAACTAAGACCTTCCTTAAAGGCAAGAGAAGTAAGTAGGGAAGAGTTGTAAAGCTCTCCAGCAAAATTAGGATCAATGCGTTGGACGTAAAATTCTGTGTGATGCCAAGCTCCGGTTGTTATTATAACTAAACCAGTTAATGTACAAATAGTAATGGTATCAATAAATGGTCCTAACATTGCAACTGAGCCTTCACGAACTGAGTATTTTGTTTTAGCAGTGGAGTGTGCAATTGCAGCACTACCTTGTCCAGCTTCATTTGAGTATAGACCACGCTTAATTCCCCAAAGCATTGTGTTCATAAATACGAGGAAAGCACCACTAGTAACTCCTGCAATTTCAGCTGGTGGATTAAAAGCCATTTCAAATATTAATCCAAAACTTGGAAGAATTTCACCTATATATGCAAATAAAATTACAAAAGCGGCAAGCACATAAAAGGCAGCCATAAAAGGAGCAAGAAAACCAGTAACATTACCAATGCGTTTAATACCACCAATAATTACAGCGCCAACAATTGCTGCGAGAACTAGTCCATTAACTACCTGTGCAAGTGATACTTCAAAGCCAGTAAAAATCTCATGCTTTAAAGTAAAAGAACTTGTTGAACCAAAGAGCTGTGTTATCTCTGAATAAATCTGGTCAGAAACTGTAAAAGATTGAATTGCATTACCAGTTGCAAAGGAGCAGATAACAGCAAAACTTGCAAAAGCTACTGCCATCCAACGCCAATTGGGGCCAAGACCTTTTTCAATTGTGTACATCGGTCCGCCAGCTGTTGAGCCATCTGGCAAAATTTCACGATACTTATGCCCAAGTGTACTTTCGGCAAATTTTAATGCAGTACCAAAGAATGCTGTAACCCACATCCAGAATATTGCTCCAGGACCACCATAATAAAGAGCTGTAGCCACTCCAGCAATATTTCCTATTCCTACTGTAGCAGATAAGGCAGTAGATAAAGCCTTGAAGTGGTTTAAATCTCCCTCATCGTTTGGATCATCGTACATTCCCATAGTAACTTTTATACCATGCACAAAATGTTTTACCTGTGGAAAGTTCAATTTAAAACTGATAAATATTCCAGTTCCAATTAGTACAATTATCATTAATGGAATTATCCCAAGTGGAATATCTTCTGTAGGGAAAGTTTGGAAGAATTCGAAGTTTCCGGGGAATGACCAAACAGTATCAAAGAAGGGGACTCCACCTATAATGAGAGTAACAAAAATTACTATTAACGTGATTATACCAGCTGTTGATTTTTTCATAAGTCCAAGTTTTTTTAATTTAAAAATAAATCTATAATTCCAAGTGAATGGAGAAGAACAATAAATATTAGAATTGGGGATAAGTATTTTAAGAAAAATTTCCAGTACGTAATTACATTGGGGTAGTTGTCAAATAAATCTTCTGCACCTTCTTTAAGGTTTGTTAAAACTTTATCGAATCCCCAAACATATCCAACAAAAATTGATATTAAAAAACCACCAAGTGGGAGAAATACATTTGATGCCAGAAAATCAACAATGTCAAAAAATGTTTTTCCAAAAATTGTAAAATCTTCGAGAACATTGAAAGATAATGCACTTGGTACGCCTAAAAGAAATACAACAAATCCCATACTTAGAGTAGCAGTTTTTCTGTTCCATCCACGATCATCAACAAAATAGGCAACCACAACTTCAAGTAAAGACATGGCAGAAGTTAATGCTGCAATACTCAACAAAAAGAAAAATAGGATTGAGAAGAAATATCCACCAGGCATTTTTGCAAATACTGCTGGAATTGTATGGAATATTAATCCAGGTCCAGCTGATGGATCAAGCCCAACAGCAAATACAGATGTAAAAATTGCTACACCTGCAATAAGTGCAATTACTGTATCGAGCACAACAATTTGCAAAGCAGCTGATGGAATACTATCTTTTTTTGACATGTAACTACCGTAGGTAAGCATAGCACCCATTCCAAGACTTAATGTAAAGAATGCGTGTCCTAAGGCAACGAGTATAGCCTGTGCATCAATCTTACTCCAGTCTGGATTAAAGAGAAATGCAAGACCTTCTTCAGATCCTTCAAGAGTGATTCCACGAACCATCATCATCAGAAGTAGCACAAGCAGTATAGGCATCATAATTTTACTACCACGCTCAATACCTTTCTGTATACCTAGGTAAACAAAGAGCATTGTTATTAGCATAAAAAAAGTAAAGTATCCAAGAATCCAAGGAACATCGGTTACGAGTTCATTAAAATGCTCTGAAGCAATTGCTCCGGTACTAAACTGAGAAAAATTTCCTACCAATGCTTCCACTACATAACCTATGGCCCATCCAGCAATGACGGCGTAAAAAGAGAGAATTAGGAACCCGCTAACAACGCCCATGCTACCAACACCAACCCAAAATTTGGAATCAGTTAATTTCCTAAATGCCCCAACTGGGTTTCTCTGTGTTGTTCTTCCAATTAAAATTTCTGCAATTAAAACTGGTAAGCCAATTATAGCAATACAAATTAAATAAACAAGAATAAATGAAGCACCACCATTCTCTCCAGCTATATAAGGGAACTTCCAGATGTTACCTAACCCAATAGCGGATCCAGAAGCGGCAAGAATAAAACCAATTTTTGAATTCCATTGTTCTCTATTCTTTTGCATACCTCTTTATCCTTGTGTTTTACTTATAAAAAAAATCTTTTCAATATTGGATAATAATTATTTAATTGCAAATCTAATTTTATAATATTTACAGAAACAGAATGTTTATGAATAATAGCCTCACCATACATTTTTAATAATTAGTCTTTGTGAAAAACTTATATTTAATTAGTTTGTTTTTTGAAATTAAAGCCATTTCCATATATGAATCTAGCTGAGAAAATCTTTATTAGAAAGAAAAGATTGTAATGTGAGTTCCACCTGACAAAACACTAAGATTAAATTATATACAGATGAAAATAATAAAAACTATATTCTTACTATTAATACTAGCTGGCATCTCTATCCTTGCAGAGTTTATGAATGTGCAAGAAGTTAAGAATGAAAGGAAGGAAACTCTTGAAAGCAAAGAAGCTAATAATAATAAAGTTAGAACTTTCTATAATTTTGATGTTGAGTATGTAGCAAACAGAAACTCTTTTGTTGTGAATGAAAATATTAAATGGCTAAATGTTTGGGAGTCAGTTGTTGACACTTTTTATTTTAATCTTCCCAAAAGTTTACAAGAAAATAGCGATGACTTCTCTTTTCTAAAGTATGAGATTAATTCTTTCACTATTAATGGAATGAAAGCAGAGTTTAACATTATTAATAAAGTTGAAAAAAACTTTCTTGATAGTACTCTTGCTGAAGTAGTGATGAACAGTGGCCTTGAGCCAAACGAAGAAATTGTTTTCGAAATAAATTATGATATACTCCTACCAGAACCATATAAATATTCTGATGGTCAATTTTATAATTTCGAGAATTGGTTTATTTCAGTTTTACCCTTCATGGATGGGAAGCATTACAAATATCTTTTACATAAATATATTGAGCCATTTCTAGAGTTCTCAGATTATAAAATGAATCTCAAAATTCCAGAAGGATTTAATATTGCAGCTTCTGGAGATGTTGAGAAGAATTCGTATGAAGATGGTGAAATGTTTAACTTTTCGGCTAATGGAGTCAGTAATTTTAATTGGTTTGCCTTTAATGAACTCTCCAAACACGAAAAAAGAATTAGTATAAATGATAAAGAATTAGATGTTATTATTTATATAAAGGATAGTAAAGATAGTTATGTTGAAAAGTATTTTGACGCTACAGAAAGATACATGAAGTCTTTGGCTAAGTTTGCTGTTTACCCCTATAGTAGATTAGTAATTATCGATTTGCCAAATGTTAGTAATCTCAAAAGTAAATCATATTCAAATTTAATTTCATTAAAGAGTGATTTGATTTCTCCAGTTAAAACTCAGAAAATTGAATACAAACTAGCGTCGCTATTAGCCGAACAGTATTTCGGAAATATTATTGTTTCAAATAGTATGGAAGAATCGTGGTTATCTAAAGGTCTTTCAGCCTATGTTGGAGAAAAACTTGTTAGAGAGCATTACGGTGATTTAGTTTCTTTTTTTAATGTTGCAGATTATTATCCAATATATGGCTTGCGTTTTATGTCGTATGCTGGAATTCCTTTGATTTATACAATTGGCGAGCATGTAATTCCCGAGGGTGCAAGATATATAAGTAGCTATTATGATAATTTGGTTTTTGCAGACCTTTCAATACCAACTTATAAACTTCCAACTTACAATGCGTATAAGGTTTCTTCAGTAGTTAAACCACAAATTGCACTTCTCACTTTGCAAAAGTTTATTGGAGAAAAGAACTTTGAAAATAAAATGGTTCACTATTTTAAGAAAAATCTTTTCCAATATTCAAGTAGTATGAATTTTCTTAGTGAAATGGGAAAAGGATCTACTTTAGAAAATATAAATTATTACGATGAACTATTTATGAGCGACAAAACATTTGACTATGCAATTAGCTCTATAGAAGAAAGAGAAGATAACCAATACGATATAATGGTTGAAAGAATTGGAAGTGGTATAGTTCCAATAAAATTATCTATTAATCGAGAAATAGATACTTTACATTTAAAATGGAATGGACGAGAAAGGTTTAAGGTTTTTACAATTACTTCTAGCTCAAAAATTATTTCCGCAGAAATAGATTCAGAAAATAAAAATCTAATGGACTTAAACTTTGCAAATAATTCCTATGTTGTTGAAGAGCAGTATTGGGGCTCTATTTCGTATGCCACGCGTGTTTTCTTTTGGTTTCAAAACGCTTTGATGCTTATTGGGAGCAAAGGATGATTAAGGAAATATTAAGAGAAGGTTGGCGTTTAGTTACTAAAAACTGGCTTTATGTTTTTCTTTTGTGGGGAACAAATATTGTTTTTTCACTTGTTCTAACTATACCAATTCTATCAGTATTGCAAGATAATTTGTCTCACTCTATTTGGAGTAGCAAATTAGCCCTAGAATTAGATTACTTTTGGTTACTCCAATTTCAACATAGCAATAAAAATTTGTTAGATAAATTACCAATTCTTTTATTTAGCATCATTGGCTTGAATATTTTAATTCAAAAACTTTATCAAGGTGGGTTAATAGCTGTATTCAACAATCCAAAGAAGAACCATATCTCAGATTTTTTCTACAATGGTGTCAAATATTGGTATCGGTTTATGAAAGTTTCATTAGTAGCAATAATTCTTTTGGGGATTTTGTTTTATTTTGACTCTAAGCTTGATAGTTTAATAGAGTATATCACTAAAGATTTAAATTCAGTTTTGTTAGATTTAATTCTTAGGTCTATCAGATATATAGTATTAATTTTCTTTATCGTCGTTATTTCAATTTTGTCAGATTATTCTCAAGTCTTTTTTGCATTGCGAGATTCTCAAAAAATTAGAAATG
>CBDUTO010000193.1:0-5947 GCA_965370315.1 uncultured Melioribacteraceae bacterium | reverse complement strand
GAGGGCTACGGAAAATTTAATCCAGCTTTACTTCAAGAACTTGAAAAAAGTATTTTCCAAGGTGTAGATAAAATAGAAGTTGGAATGCAATTTCAAACACAGTTAGAAGATGGCCCAATAATAATGTCTGTAACAAAAGTTGAAGGTGAAAAAGTTACTGTTGATGGTAATCATCCACTTGCTGACCAAGTTCTTACATTTGATGTTGAAGTTATGGAAATACGTAAAGCAACTGCTGAAGAATTAGAACATAGACACGTTCATGGAGTTGGTGGGCATCAACACTAAGCTATTAAGTAAATTGTTTAGAATATTAAAATGCCAATCATAAATTTATGATTGTCATTTTTGTTAATAGATTTAGTGGGACAAAATTAAATGTCATTGCGAATCCAACGTTCTTTGTTGGGTGAAGCAATCTGTTGAAGATTGCTTCGTCGCAAAAAGACAAACTCCTCGCAATGACATTTTATTCAAAAGATTTATTTACAAATTAAAAAACGATTTAATCTTTCCTAAAATATTATCATAAAAATGACTTTTTTTACCACTTGCATCTTCAATTGCCTGAACATTCATAATCTTTCTTTCAGCTATGGTATTACTAACCTCTTCAACCAATTCATTTCTATTTTTTAGTATTTCTTGAATATCTTCTTTTTTAATCTCACAAACTATTGAATCTGTTAGAGCTGCAACTGTAGCAGAGCGTAGCTCCCCTGTAAAGAGAGACATTTCGCCTAAATATGCGCCTGGAGATAGTAATGCCAATTGAATTGTTTTATTATCTTCTGTCGTCATAGAAACTTCTAATACTCCCTCAACAACTAGAAACATAGAGTCTCCACTTTCACCTTGCTGGATTAAAACATCATTTTTAATTGCAGGAAATACTGATACCTTTTTAGACAATTGCTCAATTTCTTCTTTAGTAAAAAGAGAGAATAGTTCATTATGAAGGAGAATCAATTTTTTATCAAATCCAAATTGGAAATAACTCTGCTCAGTTGGAAATAGTGAGTCCTTTGTAATTAGCTTCATTCCAGTAAATGAAAGATGGCTTAGCACTTTTTTATAAATTAAATCATCTATTTTAGATCTATCAACTATCGCTTCAGGTTTAATCAAATATTTAATTGAATATTCAATTCCAAGTTCATTAGTACCATTAATTGATACTTCTGGTTCTTTTTCATTAATAAGATCAAGTGGAGTTAAAGCATCAATAACACTAGCTTTTAATACTCTTTTCACTCTGTCCGTTGGATAAGCAGATGATAAATTAAAAAACAACTGAATGGTAATCAGGTCGGTTGAGCCACTGTAATTTTTAACAACTACATTGCTCAAAATTGATTGTGGAATTACCACAATTGTGTTATCAACACTTTTTAATTTAATATTTCGCATTCTTATATCAGTTACTTTTCCCTCTATTTTTCCAATTGAATTATCTATAATTTCAATCCAATCTCCAATGTTAAATGGTTTATCGGTAGTAAATAATGAACCGCTAGATAATGAAAGTGCCCTTCTACGCATTGCAGTTCCAAGTATTAAAATAATTACAGCAATAGTTAGCCAAAATGAATTTATTGGGATTTCCACTACTTTGGTTAAGATTCCTAATAAAGCAAAAATATAAATTGCAACTGAAACAAAATCAACAATTATTTGACTAAAGTTACCCGAGATTGGTCTTTTAAATAAACCACCCCAAATAAATGTATGAATTAGAATATTAAATAATAAAGCACCTGATAACCATGCTATGGAGTTTATTAAATAATAAAAAAGATGGTCAGCATAATATCCAGTTTGATTTGGGTGTAGTTCAAAAAGTTGAAATAAAGATAAAGTAAGGAATACTGCAAAGATAACTATTGGTAATAATATTGGAGAAGTTTTTGTGAATTTCATAATAATTCCTAGATTATTCTATAGTTAAATATATAAAAATGAGGGATAAAGTTCTGCTAATAATTAGAACACAATATTGATAGAAACCTAAAATTCAAATAGTAAGTGCGACAAAATAGAATTTCATTATATTTGTTTACCCCCATATAATGAAAAAAGGAGTTAATTTTGTTGTATGAAAAACTATACTCATATCAGTAACCATCAACGCATAGAGTTATCCTCATTGCATAGAAATGGACATAGCGTAAGTGATATATCCAAGCAACTTAAATTACACAGATCGACGGTTTACAGAGAACTTAAAAGGAACTCTAGACCAAGAGGTTCATATGATGCATATTTCGCAAATACTGTATCAGAGATAAGAAAAGAGCGTTTTGCAAAGCATCGTAAGTTCACTTCTCAAATTATAAGTTTAATAAAAGAGAAGTTAGAAGAAGAGCAGTGGTCACCAGAATAGATATTGATCTTTTGGGTAATCACAAATATGAGTTTTATGCTCTATCAAAGGATAATGTTGGTAATATTGAAATAGAAAAACCAAATACTGTTGCAATACAAGTGATTAGTGGAACAAAAGAAGAGGAAGAAATTCCGAAAGAATATTCGTTATCACAAAATTATCCAAATCCTTTTAACCCATCTACAAATATAGATTTCACATTACCTTTTAATAGTAATGTTCGTATTGAAATATTTAACATACTTGGACAAACTGTTCAAATATTGGAAGATGCTCAATTGAATGCTGGTAAACATACAAGAATATGGAATGCTAATAATCTATCAAGCGGAATATATTTAATTAGATTTAATGCAACAGATGTTAATAATGAAAATCATAATTTCACTTCACTTAAAAAAATGATTTTTCTAAAGTAGAAAGATTATTATTGACTAGAAGGAAGAACAATGGTTAAATAGATTAAAACCTTTAATTTATTTAACCATTTTTTTTAATAAATAAACAGCAGCTAAATATCCTTTCTCTTTAAATCCTGAAAGATATCCGTCTGTCATAGGTGCAGTAATTGAGCGATGTCTAAAATCGTCACGAGCAGAAATATTAGATAAATGGACTTCTATTTTGGGTAGTTTTGCAACCTCCAAAGCATCTCGGATTGCAACAGATGTGTGAGAATAACCACCAGGGTTAATTATTAGAGCATCAAAATTAGCTGTAGAATTTTGGACTTGGTCAATTATTTCACCTTCGTGATTGCTTTGAAAGAAAGTGAAATTATCATCAGAATATTCTGATATAACAATTTTTTCAATTTTTTCAAGAGTCAATTCACCATAATTTGATTTTTCACGTTGTCCAAGTAAGTTTAGATTTGGACCATTAATTACTAAAATTTTCATAACATATTCTCTATTTTGATTCATCCATTTCGTCAATAACTTCTCTAATCTTTGGTGGGATATAAATATCCTCTGCACCAAGTTGAGTTAAAGCAGATGAAAGTATTGCAACTTTTTTCTGCAATGACGAAAGTTTATTAATTACAATAACTTTACTCTCTTGTAAAAGGCAATATCCACCCTTAAAATCACCACGTTCAAATCTAACTTTCGCTCCCATCTCTGATGCGATAGACTTTAGATCTTGCAGAATTGCTTCGAATTCTTTTTCTTTAATTTTCATAAGATTCTATAAAAGAATGTTTATAATTGAACTTCAAATTAAATTAAATTGTTCATAAATGAAAGTAGAATATGAGAGTTGCATCAATAGATATTGGCTCAAATACAGTTTTGTTGCTTATTGCAGAAGTGGAAAATTCAGAAATAATTCCAATAGTAAATGAATATAGAATTCCTAGAATTAGTTCAGGGCTGACAAATAGTGGAGTGATTTCAGTAGAATCAATTAAGAAATTATTTGAGATATTAACTGAATATAAAACCATTATAAACAAACACAACTGTGATAAAACAATTGTTAATGGAACTCAAGCCCTACGTGTAGCAAAAAATTCCACAATTATATTAGATGAAATAAAAAAACAATTTGATTTTGATTTGAATATTGTTTCCGGTATCACCGAAGCAATCTATTCTTTCAAAGGTGCCCTTTCCTCATTCACAGATAATAATAATTATATAATGATTGATATTGGCGGAGCAAGCACTGAGATTGTTCATGGCAACAAAGATGAAATATTTTTTAGTAAGTCATTCCCAATTGGAGTGGTTGTAAGTAAAGAAAAATATTTAAAATCAAATCCGCCAACTCAAGATGAAACAGCTAATTTTAAAAACAAACTTGAAAATATTTTTGATGCGTTAGCTCAAATTGATTTTTCCAACTCCGATGTAATTTCCGTTGCTGGAACTCCAACAACTCTTTCAGCACTAAAATTAAAATTGACTGAATACTCCGATTCAGAAATTGAAAAATCAATTCTCACTAAAAAAGATTTAGAAAGCTATATTGCAGAATTCAAAAAATTATCTTACAAAGAAATAGAAACTCAGTTCTCACCAATAATTACTGGAAGAGAAGATGTTATCCTTTCTGGGACCATGATTCTAAACTATCTTTTAGGGATAATAAAAAGCAGAAAACTATTTGTTAGTAGTAGAGGTTTGAGATACGGAGCAATAATAAGTTAATACTCAAAGTTTAATTTTTGATTTTTTGCTAATTCCAGAAGTCTTTTGTCCAATGTCCAGATTTTGACTCCAGCTAATTTTGTTGAACCTAATAGGTGAATATCAATGAACCCAACACCTTTTCCATAGAAAGAATTCTTTTCAAGAAAATAAAGAAATTCATCATGTGTTAGTTTTGAAAGTTTGGGAATTGAATCTAGTAAACCTAATATTGCTTTTCTATTTTTAAAATTTCCAATTGCAAGTTCACCAAGTATAAACTCATGCATAACAACAGCACCTTGCATTAGGAGTGAGCTTAACAATTTATTTTCGTTTCTAAAATGGTCAATCCAGACAGAGGTGTCAATTAGAATCATCAGATTTTCTATCTCTTCTAATCTTTTCTAAATCAGGTTCAGTTCCACCTAATTTTGCTAATCTTTTGTAGTTTTCTAATAAGACCAATGCTTCTAATCCCTCTTTTACTAACATTGTTTTCTCTTTAATACCAGTTAAATAGGATGCCTTCTTCAATAATTCATCATCAATATTTAATGTTGTTCTCATTTTATTACCTTACATATTATATGATGCCTTAATATGCATAGAACATGCATCAATGTCAATATTATTTATTAATTGCAATCGCAAAATAAACCACAGATTACTAATCTGCACTACAAAACAAAAAAATATTCTTAAGCTTTAGATTCAACAATAATAGTAACTGGACCGTCATTAATAATTTCAACTTCCATCGTTGCACCAAAAATTCCAGTTTTTACTTTTTCTGAACCAATATTCTCTTTAACCCTTTTAATAAATTCCTCATACAAATTATCAGCAAATTCTGGTTTTGCCGATTCAGAAAATCCTGGTCTATTCCCTTTCTGAGCATTTCCATATAATGTAAATTGCGAAATAATTAACATTTCACCATTAACATCTTTTATGGAGAGATTCATTTTATTATTTTCATCAGTAAATATTCTTAGCTTACAACATTTATCAGCAACAAAGTGCACATCCTCAATAGTGTCTCCCTCTTTTACACCAAGTAAAAGAACAATACCGTTGCTAATATTTTCTTTATAATTTTCAGATGAAATTGTTACTCCACCTTTCTTTACTCTTTGAACTAATGCACGCATAATTATAATCTATTAGTTTTTAAAATAAGCATATACCGCAACCAAAATAATTTGTCATTACGAGCATCTTTTTGCGAAGCAATCTGTAGGGGATTGCCACGTCGTCGCCAAAATGGACTCCTCGCAATGATGATTTATTAAAATATTAATATCTATCCTCTTCTCTCAAAATAGTTGAATCTACTCCCATCCCTTTTAATAAACCTCTTGCTTCCTCAATGACTTTAACTTGGGCGTTTCCTTTTACTCCGAACACAACTCTCTCTATTTCT
>CBDUTO010000192.1:0-5982 GCA_965370315.1 uncultured Melioribacteraceae bacterium | reverse complement strand
AATCACCTTCTAAAATTGGCAAAACAACTTGAGTTTCTGGATCACCAAATCGACAGTTAAATTCAACAACTGAAGGTTTTTTATCTTTAATCATTAAGCCCGCATATAAGCATCCATTATATTTTTTTCCTTCACTCTTCATAGCTTCCAGCGTTGGAATTATTACTAGCTTTATAATTTCATTTAGAATTTCATCAGTTACTAAAGGAGCAGGTGCGTAGGCACCCATTCCACCAGTGTTTGGTCCTTTATCACCATCGAAACGTCTCTTGTGATCTTGTGATGCTGGGAGTAAAACAAAATCATCACCATCAGTAATTGCAAATATTGAAGTCTCTTCACCTTCAAGGAATTCCTCAATTACAATTGTCTCACCAGAATCACCAAAAAGCGATTCATTAAAACATTGGTTAATATAATCTTCCGCTTCTTTTTTTGATTCACAAATAGCCACACCCTTTCCAGCTGCAAGACCAGATGCCTTAATAACTGTTGGATAATTTATTTCATCCAAATAATTAATTGCTGTTCTAAAATCACTTTTTGTAAATACTTTATAATCCGCTGTTGGAATATTATATTTTTTCATTAAATCTTTTGAAAACGACTTATCCCCTTCAATCATTGCAGCATTTTTGTTTGGACCAAAAACACTAATTCCACTATTACGTAGTGAATCTGCAAGTCCATCGACTAAAGGAATTTCAGGACCGATAATAACTAGTTCAATTTTATTGTCTTTACAAAACTCAATTATTTCTTTATGATTAGATGAATCTAAATTGACATTTGCACCTAAAGATTCAGTACCTGGATTACCTGGAATGATATAGAGTTCCTCTAGTTGTTTACTCTCTCTCAGCTTGTAGGCAATTGCATGTTCCCTTCCACCCGAACCTATTACTATAACATTCATTTATTCATCCTTTAAGAAGAATTGAAAATTATTTACTAATTTTTTAGTTAGATGATTTCTATCATGCTCAATCACAAAATCTTCATCTGGAATTGGTAATTTATATTTGTGATATAATTCATAAACTTCTATAAGCATAGCTTTTATTTTGCTAATATCATTTGGTTTTGTTATAAATGAAGCTTTATAATTTTCAGCCGCTGTCCTAGAAGCACCTTCAGGAACTGTAGCAATAATTGGTTTTCTAGTCCCAAAATATTCAAAAAGTTTCCCAGCGGAAACCATATCCATGTTTGTTCCATTACCCAGCATTACCCATAACAGATCAACAGAAACTAAATATCTAAGAACTTCATCGTGATTCAAATATCCATGTTCAATAACATTCTCAAATAAATTTAATTTCTTTACTAATTTTCTATTTTCTTTTCGAAAATGTCCAACAAAATGCAGCTCAATATTCTCTGTAATATCTGGTCGCTCTTTAGCTAACTCACTAAACGCTATCAGTAAATATTTTGGTGTGATGTTCTCATAAAATATTCCAGAATAGAGGATTCTAAGTTTTTTAGTTTCAAAAGCAATTGGTTTTATATTAACAAAATCCTCTGGATCAAAACCATGAGGGAGAATATCAAAATCTTCAAAATGTAAGAACTTATATGTAGTAAGTAACTTCTCTTTTATTCTTCTATTCACAGTAATTATTTTGTCAGCAGCTTTAAGTGCAGCATACTCAAGCTTTTTGTGTTTATATTTATGATACGGTGTTGGATAAAATCCGAAATGGTTTCCAAACCACAAATCACGATAATCAACAACTAGTGGAAGATTAAATTCTCTTTTAAGTTTGGCAGCAACCTCGAATTGAGAAAATGGTGGAATTGAAACAAAAATGAGATCAAACTTTTCATTTGATAAAATCTTTTTTCCCTCTGAATAAGCTTTTTTTGCCCATGACTTTTTATTATCGGGAATAAATAGAAACTTGCTAATCATACTTAGAATTTTTCGAATAAATTCCCTTGGCATTGAAATTGTACCATATTTTGCCAAAAGTGAATTTGGATCAAAAGCATCAGTTCTGACAACTCTTATATTGGCATTCTCAGCTTCTTTAAGTAATGATTTATCGTGAGCGTAATATCCCGTTTTCCCAGCAGTAATTACTGTAGGTTCCCAATTATAGTTACTCATATATTTTGCAAACTTTAAAACTCTCTGAACCCCACTTAAACCCATTGGGGGGAAATAATATGTAATTACAAGTACTTTGAACATTTAGCAATAACTCTACTTTGATTGATAATTTGGAGATTCTTTTGTGATAATAATATCATGTGGATGGCTTTCTCTTAAACCCGATCCGGTAATTTTAACAAATTGCGTTTTAGTTTTAAATTCCTCAATTGTTTTTGCGCCACAATACCCCATTGAAGCACGCAACCCACCTATAAATTGGTAAATTGAATCAGCAAGTGGTCCTTTGTAAGCTACACGACCTTCAACTCCTTCGGGAACAAGTTTTTTAATATCATCTTCCATATCTTGGAAATATCTATCTTTACTCCCTTGTTTCATAGCACCTATAGAACCCATTCCACGGTATACTTTAAAACTACGACCTTCGAACAAAACTTTTTCACCTGGAGTTTCATCAACACCTGCAAGCATTCCACCCATCATAACAGTATCTGCACCAGCAGCAATTGCTTTTGCAACATCTCCAGTTTGTTTTACTCCACCATCACCAATTATTGGAATATCAGTATCTTTAAGTGCTTCGTACACATTCATTATTGCACTTATTTGAGGTACGCCAACACCAGCAATCATACGAGTTGTACAGATTGACCCTGCTCCAATACCAACTTTAACTGCATCAACACCGGCTTCTACTAAATCTAAAGCTGCTTCGCCAGTTACAATATTTCCGGCAATAATCTGTAAATCTGGATATTTTTCCCTAATATTTCGTACAGTATTCATTACACCTTCAGAATGACCATGTGCAGTATCAACAACAATAACATCAACATTTGCGTTAACAAGTGCCTCAACTCTATCTAAAACATCACCAGTAGCACCAACACCAGCTGCAACACGGAGGCGTCCAAGTTCATCTTTGCAAGCATTTGGGTACTTTATATTCTTGGAAATATCTTTAAAAGTTATAAGACCTTTTAATACCATATCACCATCAACAACTGGGAGTTTTTCAATTCTATATTTTTGAAGTAACTTTTCTGCAGTTTCCAATGATGTTCCAATTGGAGCTGTTCTTAAATTATCTTTTGTCATCATGTCACAAATTTTCTGTGACATATCATCTACAAATCTTAAATCTCGGTTAGTTAGTATTCCTATTAGTTTATTTTCTTCATCAACAATTGGAATGCCAGAAATACGAAATTTTGACATTAACTCTTTTGCATCTGCAATAGTTTTATCTTTTGTAAGTGTAATTGGGTTGTGAATCATTCCACTTTCGGAGCGTTTTACTTTATCAACTTCATCAGCTTGTTCAGCTATTGACATATTTTTGTGGATAACACCAATGCCACCCTGCGCTGCCATTGCAATTGCCATGTTTGAAGTTGTAACTGTATCCATTGCTGCAGAAAGGAAGGGAATATTTAGAGTTATTTTTCTTGTTAATCTTGTTTTAAGTACTGTTTCCCTTGGCAAAACATTCGATTTTGCGGGTAGTAGCAAAATATCATCAAATGTAATTCCATCGTATGCGATTTTGTTTTCCATCACTTAAATATTCCTAATATATTCTAAAAAATTGTAATTATAAATTTAAGAAAATATTAGGAGAATTCATTAAGTGAAATTAATAATTACTAATTATTTCACCATTAGTTGCATTAATCCTAATATATAGATTCTCAGTAGCACTATAATATATAGACCAAATAGGATATGAATTAAAAACAACCGCTTCTGACAACGAAGCTGATATCTTATAATCTTCATTTTTACTTCTAAATTGAATTCCACCATTCGCTTCTGCAATTTCAAAAGCATCATCACTATCAATCCAACTTGTTGTAATTATTGAACTACCATCTTGGTCATTTGCCGTAGTATCCACTCCGATAGATAACAAGTCAATACCACTTTCCAATGTAATAGTATAGATTTTACTGTAGTCAGAAGATCGATATTTATATATCCAATTATTGGAAGTTCCGCATGAGTTAATATCTGAACTTTTTATTAAAAGCAACTGACTTCCAGAATCGATACTAGATACAAAATTATCACCCAAGTTAATTCCAGATGATGCAGAAACCCACCCCTCATCACAATCAGGTTCTGCAATGGTCTCAGTACTATTCTTACAAGAAATTAAAAGAATTATTAAACTAAATAGTATGAACATATATTTCATATTGTTCTCCATAAAATATTATAAATGATAATGTAAGAGATAAAACTACATAACAATATCTGAATATACTATTTTGCTAGTTTACCTAAATAATATCTTATAAAAATGCATTTAATCCTGTAATATCTTCACCAATAATAAGTGTATGCATTTCGTGAGTTCCTTCATATGTTTTTACTGATTCCAAATTGTTGGCATGACGCATTATTGGATACTCACTTGTAATTCCACTAGCACCAAGAATCTCTCTTGAAGTCCGTGCAATTTCTAATGCTTTCTCTACATTGTTCCTTTTTGCTAGTGATATCTGTGTGTGTTTAATTTCTCCAGAGTCTTTTAACTTTGCTAATTGGAAATTCAACAATTGAGTCTTTGTAATTTCTGTTAACATATTTACTAATTTATCTTGAGTTAATTGATAACTTCCAATTGGTTTATCAAATTGGATTCTTGTTTTTGCGTAGTCAAGTGCTGTATCGTAGCAAGCCATCATTGAGCCAGTAACGCCCCATGCAATGCTGTAACGAGCTTGATTAAGACACATTAGTGGTGATTTCAATCCACTTGTTTCTGGAAGTAAATTCTCCTCTGGAACAAATACATTTTCAAAAATTAATTCTGAAGTAATTGATGCACGTAGTGAATGTTTCCTTTTGGTTTCAGGAGCAGTGAATCCTTTAAATTCTTTTTCAACAATAAAACCTTTAACTACTCCATCTAATTTTGCCCAGACTATTGCAATATCAGCAATTGTTCCATTTGTAATCCACATTTTTGCACCATTTAGAATGTAACCACCATCTACCTTTTCAGCTTTGGTAATCATGCCACCTGGATTTGAACCATAATCTGGTTCGGTCAATCCAAAACAGCCAATTACTTCTGCAGATGCTAGTTTAGGTAGCCATTTTATTTTTTGTTCTTCACTTCCAAAAGTATAAATTGGATACATCACTAGTGAACTTTGAACTGACAGAAAGCTACGCAGACCACTATCACCTCTCTCCAATTCTTGATTTACCAAACCATAAGCAAGATTGTTCATTCCTGCACAACTATATTTTTCAGGAAGCGTCATTCCAAATACTCCAAGTTCAGCAAGTTTAGGAATTAACTCAAATGGAAATTTAGCTTCTTGATAACTCTCTTCAATTATTGGAATTACTTCAGCATCTACAAATGCTCTCACAGATTCTCGAACTAGCTTTTCTTCCTCGGATAATAAACTATCTATGTTAAAATAATCAACTGCTTCAAACTTTTTCATTTCGTAATTTTCCTTTTAAAATAAATGTAAAAATATTATTTTGTTTTGAACTATACAATGATATTTGAGATAATCGAGTGATGTATAAGTAAATTAAAGTGAAATGTTGATAAATTTGAAACTCCCCTCTTGTAAATCTGACTCTACTTTATTAACTTTCGCATTCCAAAATTTGTTGCCGGAGTGGCGGAATTGGTAGACGCGCTGGATTCAAAATCCAGTTTGGGCAACTGAGTGCCGGTTCGAGTCCGGCCTTCGGTACAACATTTTATAAGTCCTTGTTTTACAAGGACTTTCTTATTTATTCAAATCACACGTAGCAAAATCGCTCCAAATTAATTGAATTTATTGGTCACAGCCCGGAGTTAAAACTATGCACTTTAGTGCATCTCGCTTTAG
>CBDUTO010000191.1:0-6043 GCA_965370315.1 uncultured Melioribacteraceae bacterium | reverse complement strand
AAATGAGCCAGGAATAAACTCCAAAAAGAAATTGTATTCTTTATCGAATTCCCATCCTTCAGTTTCTTCATAGTAAAGCAAAGTAACTTTCCCCTCAGAACCTTCTGTATTCCAGAGGTCTTCACCGTTAAACGGTTGTGATGGCCCTAATTTTCCTTTTTTTACTCCACTATAGTCTGCATCTGCAACTTTAATGCTGACTCCTTGTTTTGCTATACCATTTCCATCAACTTCTTGTGTACCTTTTTTCCAATCAAGCAGATAAAAATGTCCAGGATCCTGATAGCCAAAAACAAAACCTACAAGGTCGTCATCGCTATTCTCTTTCATCATCCACGAACCTTCTACAATTGTTCCTGTGATATCGATATCACTAACAAGGATTGTTGGATCCCCATTCACTTTTTGTGTAGCCCATTGATCATCATGGCTCAGTTCCCATACAGCTTTTCCTTGTCCATTAGAGGGATAGTCATAGACTACTGACTCCCATCGGCTAAGATTAACCCATTTTTCAACTTGTTCAGATTCTTTATTACATCCCACAATAAACAAGAACATAATTACTACACTTGTCATTATTAAATAACGCATATCTATCCTTTCTTTAAATTTTTCTATTACTTATTATTCAGGAATTTCCGTGCTCATTTCACTAAACTCCTGTTTATTAATATAAGCTGTACCAAATCCAGAAAGTTTCCAATTTTCTTTATCAGTGCTTTTAAGTTGTACTGCTGTAAGCTGACCTGATGGACTTTCGTAGAAAACAGCAGTTAGATAGTAATAATCTTCAAAATTTATACGGTCTTTGGAGTATTTTATTTCTTGAAATGTCCCTTCACTCTCACCTATTTTCTTTCTAAAATTCTTTACATTATTATTGGATTTGAAATAATCATCATCCATCACCATTTTTTGTGCACCACCTGCATACGACTTTAGAGATTCAATATCCTTGTCGGCATAGGCTTTCAACACAATTAACGCCTCCTTTTCACCAGGTTTGTAATTGTCTTTCTGAACAATAACTTCCACTTTATTAGTGGATTCGTTTTTGTTTTCACCACCATTACACGACCATGTTAAAACTGATAATACTACTACGGTTACTGATAATGTTACTTTCTTCATGATAATTTCTATTTTTTTATTTGTTAATTAATCTATTTAACTTATTACTGCCAACGGTGAGTATAACAAGTGTAGCTTGCCGAAAGGCAGCTATGATTTGTTATACATTGTTATCTGCTTGTTTTTAGTGATTCATAATTTAAACCTTTAGCAATGAGCCATATGGCAAACAACATTTCTTGTATTCCTATTATAAAATCTAGGGCTTCTGTTACTTGAATATCGTAAAATTTCAATAGCACTATGGTCATTGTTACAAGGGCACCAAGAAAACCCCAAGCTGACAACCATCTGGGAACGAGTACAAATCGGAATAATATGTAATTCAATATAAGGGCAGAAATAGTAAAAACTATTCCGAGTCCTATGTCGAATGTCCATTTCGCTAAAATCAATAAGGATTGGCCTATGGATTAGAAGTTACTTGCATCCTGTACATTACTGGCTGAATATTCTTTGCTTATGGACAAAATAGTTAACAATAACACAACATAAGTTGCAAATAGAATACCTTCCATGATCCGCATACCTACATATCCCAGTGCCAAACTTTCACTTTTCTTTTTAAGAATAGGGAATAACATTATCGCGATAAATACAACTGAAATAGCATCTATAAGCATGAGAAGTGCTGCCACCGCAATTTGACTTGATTTATCAGAAAACTCTTCAAGCAAATTCGTGGCTTCAAGAGTGGGTTCGGTGAGCGAGATGCTCAGTGAAGAAGTAACCGTAGCAGTGATAAATAATATTCCGACAATTTTGGCTATGCGCTTGTTTGAAAACATATAATCTATTTTTTTATTGCAGATAACGAATAGGCATTTGAGCTACGTAGCGAAGCGGAGTTGCTTCAAATGCCCTGTTACAAGCTTAATATTATTAATTTTTTCAGGTTTGTATCTCAATTGGAATTTCAATGATATTTTTGACAGTTGTATATAATTCGATGTCTTGAGCAGGTGTTTCAAGAGAAATAATCAAAGAATATCGTGTTCTATTTTCAACCTTTCCTAAATGTTTTCTCTCCCTCCACCAACCAATAACTGGATAAATTGCTATAAAATGACAAGTAGATAATTCTGCTGCTGTTCCTTCCCAGTAATCGGAATGAATAGAACCATTATTTCTGTTATTTACTCCAATTACCCACCTTTCACTGCCGGAACTTCCACTAATTCGTTCATCTTCTTCACGTGCTGCAACATTTATTCTCTTTCTAAAAGTATCCTCCTCTTCACCAACATTATTAATATCAAATCGTAATCCATGAGATTGATAACGATATTTATCTTTCCAACCAATTTCGCCAGCTCCTGGTTCTATAAAGTATGACAATGTTATTTTAAGTTTTACTGAGATTTCTGACATTGAAAGTAGTAACTCTTCTGGCCAAGGAATATTAAAAATATGTATTTCATTAGTTTCCGGAGTGTTTCTGGAATTATAACTAAATGGTTGGATTATTTCTTGGGCTATGTATGTTAGAGCACTTTCTTCACTATACAAAGCCTTGTCTAAATTAGGTTCACCATATCCAAAAACTTTCAATAAATTGATTATCTCTGTTTTTTTCTTGAAATTAACTCCCATTTGGTTAATCATTGCTTGGTTCCAATTGGACGAATGTATAATTAATCCTCTAATCGTTTCAGCCCACGCATTTGGATAATTATGAGCAATTTTAGCTGCAAACCATGAAGCTAATGCAGTTGCTGCACTTGTAGCATTAATTGTATCAAATGGTTTTATATTGAATGATTTAGAAGTTGAAAGCAATTCTAAATCTTCATGTTGAGAAATTGAACTGTCAGGTGCTTTTAATAAATTTCCTCCTTCAAATACAACGTCAGGCTTAATTGGCCACTTTTTTTCCCAAATCAATGATGTTGTACTGAATGGAGAAAGTTCACCCTCATTGGCAAGGGAAATGTAATTTGAGTAATCGTCATCATTTAGTCTGATTTTTTTTGTATAAGCTCCAATGGTTAAAGCATTCCATGATTGCGCAGGATTCTCAACACTTGCTAAAAAATTTGAATTTGGATAGTTTTTCCAAATTTCCTCTTCTCTAATGTTACCTGACGAAATAATTATCAACCTTTTGGTTTCACCGTCAGCAAATGTCAGATTATCTATTGCACCAGACCAAGATGAAGGTCTTCCTTTATTAACATCATCAGGTGAAGTAACAGCCATGCAATATATCAAAGTTTTATCTGGGCTTTGAATTTCAGCTCTCGCAATTCCTTGTATTACAATATCTCCCCACAATTCTTTTGGTGTTGCGTCTGCTATATGAGGAGGTAAAATTTTTACAGAACAAAGATTATGGGTTATAGTGATATTATCTGTGGTTGACAAAAGATTTTCTAATTCTCCATACCCTGCAATTCCAGACATTAAAGTTCCATGACCACTTCGTAATTCATGGTCGTGAGTTCCCCATTCTTCATCTACAGTTAGTGTATCTGTTTCACTCAATATCGGCTGCAATAATTGATGCCCATTATTTACTCCGCTATCTAAAACACAAACTTTTACATTGGAATCGATAAATTCAGAACGTTGTAGTAAATCTTCAAGCCACGCTTGTTGTTCTATTGAACTTTCATTTGTCCAAAATCCAGCTAATTCTTGTCCGGCTCTAAATTCAGCTAATAAATCACTTTGTGTCATCAATTCAATCAACTGATTTCTATTAGCATTAATCAAAAGTATAGCCCGTTCAGGAAATATGAGAACATTCTGTCTTTTGTATTCAATTCCAATATTTTCAAGTGTTAACTTGAATTCTGCTATTTGGTCTTGTTCTTTCTGCTCTTTAGTATTGATATTTATCCATATTTCACACCATTTTGAATAATTAGTCGGTATCAAGTCAGACCTATCTGTCCACATACTTTCTAGTAAAGCAATACTTACGTCTTCAATACTATTTACAAGTGGTGCATTTGGAAGAGTTATATTTACTTTAATTCCTAACTGAAGTTTATCAATTTCAGATGAAAAATAATCTTCTTCTCCTATAGGTATGTGGATTTTTGACTTTGTACATATAGCACCTTTTTTACTTATGTCTTTTACTTTTAATATTTGTATTCCTCTTCCCAGTTTTTCTATAATACTTGAAATTGTATTGGGTTCTTCTTTATATGGAAATAAAATTGATGAATTATTCTCTGATTGGTATTTTGATATTTTGTCAATAAAATGTTTCTCTTTCCCTCTCGGAATATATACTGTTGCTATTGTTTCTATATTATCTTCATCTATTTGAACTTCTTTGATATTCAGCAATCGAATATTCTTTCTTAAGTCTTCTAAACTTTTTGTTATCAAATCATGATTAGATGCACTTTTGAAAGCAAGATATGTTCCTTCTCTTGTTGGTATTTGTTCAGCTTCTCGTTGCTGATTTAACTGTTGTCTTTCAGCCCAAATTGATTGAAACTGACGAAGAAGGTTTTCACTGTGTGTAGCTCTGTTTCTTTGGGGAATATTTGCACTACCTCCACCTGTTTCTGCAGTTTTATATTTTTCTTTTTTTACATTTCCTGACAGAAAGATGTGTTTATATTGGTTTGGCATTTGATAGGTTTATTTATGATAAGCATCATTTCTATCCTTAATTGCTTTAAGAATTAACTGATTGTTCATCTGGCTATTTTCATTTAGAATAGTTTCTTTAATAGCATCCATGCAAGCTAATGATATTTCTGCATGACTCAAACCGTTAATATCTGATAATAATTGTTCAAAACTAACCTCCTTATTTTTTCTGTAACGTGCTAATCTATTTTTTAATAATGCCAGTTTTTCCTCTTTTTTTGGTAGATTGTACAAAATAACATCATCGAAGCGTCTGAATAACGCTTGGTCTAAAAGTGATTTGTTATTTGTAATCGCAATAATTAAACTATCAGAATTATCTCGCTCAATAAATTGCAGAAATGAATTCAAAACTCTACGCATTTCTCCAACATCATTATCACGGCTTCTTTCTCCTCCAATTGCGTCAAATTCATCAAATAAATAAACACCTTGCTTTTGCTCTATTAAATCAAATACTTGTCTTAACTTTGCACTGGTTTCACCCATATATTTAGTAACCATTTTATCCATTAATATAGTAAAAAGCGGTAAGTCTAATTCATTAGCAATAATTGATGCTGTAAGAGTTTTTCCCGTACCAGAAGGACCTGAAAGCAAAACCTTTCTTCGGTTTTCCAAGTTGTGTTTCCGTAATTTATCTCTTTGCACAAATTCCAAAATAACTCTTTTTATTTTATCTGTTATATTTGGAGATGCAATTATATTAGAAAGATTTACAGCCGGAACATTTTCTAAAATTAATCCTTGAAGTTCTGGCGCGAAGGTTTTTGTCTTTGATTTTTCTTTCTTTGCCTTGTCTATAATGGTCTTTATCTCATTTGCAACAAAAGAATGACCCACCTTTGCTTCGTGAGCTGCAATTTGCAATGCTAATGTTGAAAATCGTTCTAACTCATTATTATAATGAGCCTTAATTAATGATATTATATATTCTGCTTTTGCCATAATTAGTTGCAAAAATAAGTAATATAATGCAATTTATTTTATATTCAATATATGTCTATTAATCGGATGCATATTTTTTGTTTATCTCTGGTTTTTTGATAAAATTGCAGGTAACGTTTGTGTTGGCGTATTACACCAACAGACTATTTTATTATTGGAATGTCATTACATAAAATAGTCAGCATGAGCGATTTGTGCAAGTGATTATTCCGATTACTATTGCGTTTTTCATGTTTGTTGTCTCTTTTTTTACTTTATTACTTTTGTATATTTAGTTCCATCAACACATTATGTTGGTGGAACTACGGTGGCTTATTTCCTCCTTTTGTATTTTTTGAAAAATCAATAT
>CBDUTO010000190.1:0-6081 GCA_965370315.1 uncultured Melioribacteraceae bacterium | reverse complement strand
CTCTTCCCTACAGTATATAATTATTATCAATTTGTCTAATATTTAAACATACAAGTTGTGCTCATTAAGATGAACTTTGAGTTCATGTTTAGGGATTGCAATGCTTCAGCTATTTTAGTAACAGTATTTGAAACAAATTTGCGAGGAGATCCAAAAAGTCCTTTAAAACTTAGATTGTGACCAAGGCAAGAAATTACAGAATCACAATCTTTTACAATGTCTTTTATTTTTGTAATTTCAAAATCATCAATATTCCCTTTTATTATCTCAATGCCCTTATCATCCAATATTTGGTTTGGTAGATTGGAGGATTCTCGTACAACTATTCTAACTTGGATATTCTTTTCCATAAGTTGTTGTACTACTGCTTTACCAGTTGCTCCGCTGGCTCCTAAAACTAAAACTTTCATATTAACCTCAAATTAAATTTTAGATAAAAACTATTGTGCGCCTACTAAGGATATTGATGAAATAGTATCTCCCATACCCACGAGTGTGATTGGTTTATCAATTATAATTGTTGGGATAGCAATAATTTCGAAAGAGTCGTTAGTATAAATTCCATCTTCAATTAAATTATTTGACCCATATTCTTCTGTTATAGTTTCTGATAAGCATCTTAATTCGTTTAATCCAATATCTGACACTTCCCTATCTTTGGACCATAATAAAATATCTTTTGAATTAATTGCGCCAGTACCGGCTTTTGAAGCAGCAACAATTGCAGCTAACTCCATTCCATTACGGTTTTGAATAGGTGAAATTTGAAACCCCTTTTTCTGAAGTGTTATGTACAGACCAAACATGTGCAACTGCATACGCGAGCATTTCATATAATCAAAAACTTTTAACATTCCTTTAAATAAGTTACTGCTGTTAGTCTCTTTATCACATTGCTCTGCTAATTCTTCTTCACCAATTACTTCTAAAATATCAATTAATTCTCGTTCATTAAAACCAACGCTATCAACATCTTTAACCAATTGGTCAACCAAATATTTGCGAATAATTTTATCTTGAGTTGAAGCTATTTCAAAATGTAAAATGTTGCTCGGATTATTCTCAGACCATTTTCTTACAATTTTAATTGATTCATTAATTCTATCAATTCCAGAATCTCCATTAGAAAGTTTATCTTGAAGCATCTGATAACCGGAAAGAATTATATATTCAATATTGGTTGATGAATCACACATTTTTTTATCAAATGCTTCGTCAATAGCTAATTTAAAATTTAATGGGTCATATGTTGCAATAAATCTATTTGATTTTGAACATGTGAAACTTTCCCCATTTACACTTAAAGTATCATCTATATCAAATTCAATTATCCAGTGAATTAAAGGAACATCGTTAGTTCGGTCAATAGAAGATGCTTTTTGCAATTCTCCAAAACGATTTACATTTTTCAAGTTAGGTAAGTCAAGAAATAATTCCGATTGCACTTTTGGGGAGGATGCGGTGTGTACATAAACATCGTTTACTCCACAAGTTGCCATTATGTTAGCGACAATTCCACCTTGGCCACCCATTTGTAAATTATCGTAACCAATATTACTATTTAGCCAGTCGAAAACGGATTTATTTTCAATTAACCACTCTTCAGCAATACCACCTTTAAAGCATTTAATTAGACCCCTAATAGCATCTTCGTTGGTCTTAATACTTTTTGCTCCATCAACCAAAAGGGTTGCAGCATCCATATTAAATTTACTTATTATTTCTTCAATGTTTTTGCCGGAGACTTTAATTACAGCATCTATATTTGCATTAAATGCACTAATTAATCCATTTACATTCGACATTTTTTCTAATTGCTCTGGTGCAGTTTGGAAATTCTCAAACCATTTCTTTCTTAAATCTGTGTTTGTCATATGATATATTTTTTATGAAAGTAAAATTAAATTTATGAGGTAAATATAAGGTTATTGTAAATAATTAAAAGGCAATTTTGTCTAATTAATTTTTGGTCTCCAGATACTTTATCAATAGATTATGGAATACTACATAATTCGTGATGCTGAACTTGATTCAGCATCTTTTGGATTTTGTAGATTCCGGATCAAGTTCGGAATGATTGGTTTTATGTTGTCGAGGAGTACTCCTCGACAACAACTAAATATGAACTACTATAAAACTTCTCGTTTTGCTATTCCTGCAAACTCAAATCCACTCTCAAGCTCTCTAAAATCAAGATTTAGAACTTCCCAACCTTCAGAACCAAGGGAAGAGAGATAAATTTCTAAATCTTCACGTTTGCGACCCTTAAAAAGACCGGCAGAAGAGACATCTTTAGAATCGAGAATTTTGTATTCAAATTTTTTCATAATATACTCCTTAACTAATAATTATTTCTAAAACGTAACAACTTTGAAAATAAGCGTTAGACTCCATTTTGGTGGGGTCGGCTTTTGCGGATTTGCATACTAGTTGCCAACGCTTTTTATTAAAACACTTAAACAAAACTACATAAACAACATAAACAACAACCTAAAAACTTCTACCAACTTTAATAAACATAGTATGTGTAAAAGCAGAGGTGTTAAAATTCTGGCTATTAACACTAGACAAATATCTTATATGCTGTCGAGGAATGATAAATTGCCCAACTTTTTGTTTCGTGCTTTTAACGTTCGCCCAAAGCTCCTCTTTTTAGTTTTTCTGGCTGACAAATTAAATGCGTCTGAGTTCTAATTTATACAGTATTTATTAACATAAAAGGTAAAGAATCTGTCATTTCTAACCCCTACCTAGTTTGTTGGGAGTGAGAAATCTCATAATTTGAACTCAGCATTAAGTATTGATGATTGCTGAGATTTTTCTAGTCGTATTCGTTAATGTCTAAATACAATTTGCTCGTTCCCCTTCTATGGTTAATGCTTTTCCATTACGCTACTTATATCTTTTTTCCGATATAGAAAACATAGCCATAATACTCTTTGTATTTATAATACAACTGAGTTTCATCTCTTTGATTTGCTATAAATTCTGCGGCAGATTTATTGCCTACGTTTTTCTCCAGGAAAACTTTCTGAGCTTCCACTTGTGGTGCGTAAAAATGTTCTGTCCAGCAGTTTTCGGGTAAAATAAAGGTTGCAACTGGAATATAACCAGCTTTTTGCATTTGTGCTACCTTATTAGGGATAGTGTCAATTTCCGGATAAGCATCCATCCAAAACTCGTCTATCTCGATTGGGCGTTTCTCAGTAAACCACGATACTTCCGAAACAGCTATATAACCACCAGTTTTTAGGTATTTCCTCCACTCATTAAGCCCCCTTTCAAAACCAATATTGTAGATTGCTCCTTCGGACCACATTAGGTCTAATTCTTCATCATCGAAAGGCAGTTTATCCATAGAACCAACAATACCCTTTACTCTATCCTGAAGAGATAGTTTCTCAACATTACTATTGAACAAGTCGACAAAAATTGGAAAAAGATCGATACCTGTAATATTTCCTTGTAGATGCTGTGCTAAGGTCATTGTCTGTCCCCCTGAACCGCAACCAATATCAGCAACAACTGATTTGTCGTTAAGATTATTGATAAAACTCAAAGCTTTAATCGTCACTTCAGGGCTGCCTGGTCCCTGTCGTTCCAAGTTTGAATAATATTCGCAGATTAATTCAAAATCAAATTCGTGAATTGATTTATGTTCATTATCCATTAGTTCTTTCCAATATTTTATAAAATTAAGTTTATCTCAGAAAACTTAAAAATCAAACTAACAAGGTTATTGCTTAATTGTTCTTTGATTATATAATGTCTAGGAATGGTCTTAGACTGCTGTTGAAAAACAAGAAAGCTCATAGTAGAGGTTGAATTCTAGTAAAATAAAAAAGTCGCACCACTAAAAACCTTTAACCAAATTACAAGTAGAAGCTGCGGCTGAGCTCAACACTGGATTATCTCTCGGCAAGCTTCGAGATGAATCCTTTTTACGTTATGCACCGAGCGTATGAAATTGGAATCATAGTAGCACCAAAAGCAATACGATTGCAAAAAATATTAGGATTAAACTAAAACCTACAAAAGCAATATTGGAACCAAATAAACTACTGTGACGTTTTCTGTTATTCTTATAAAAATTTTTTAATGATTCTGCGTGTTCGTTTTTATGAAATTCCTCATCTTTATCTTGATGAAGGAGATGACTACTACCTTTAAATAAAATTTTACGTTTGAGCAAAGAAGCATTGTTCAATGTAGTTTTTCTAAAATGCATTAATGTAAACTTCCATTTGTTGTATAACGGCTGATGCATAAAGCGCCGCAGTTTATACCTATAAAAACGCTTACGTAACAACCTTTTATTAATTAAAAACTTAACTTACTTGAACTACTTTTATATTACAACAACTTTTTACACGCACCCAAATTACGAAAAACCCAAGCGTAACTGTGGTCGCCTTGACACGTTGGTTAGTTGCAAACACTCGCTTTATTAAGCGTGGGAATATCAAAAGAAATAATATTCCAAAAGAACGATTTATTATTCCAAAACAACACTATTCGATAGCTTCTCTTACTTGACAAAGATTAGATTATTGTGTAGTATTAGTGTTCTCAATATTTTGATTGTTCAATTACAACAAACAATTAATAATTTGTTGCCAAGATTCATTTCGTCTAAAGTTTTTTTAAAAATCATACTCATCTTATTCTAAAAGAATGAATTATTATTCCAGAACACAAATATTCAACACTTTCTCCCACTACCCCCCAAAATAGAAACTTTTTTTATATTTCACTAATACTTTTTCTATATTCTGATGGTGTTACATTAACATTTTTTTTAAATATTCTAGAGAGTGTATTTTGACTATAAAAACCAGTTACAAGTGCAATTGATTTTAAGGGCTCTCTAGTATTATGAAGTTGACTCTTGACGATACTTATGCGATATTCGTTTAAGTATCTTTTTATTCCCATGTCTAGTTCTTTTTTAAAGGAAGCAGTTAAATGATTTGGTGTAACGCCAATATGAGAAGCAATTTCAGAAACCAAAAGGCTTGAACTCGAATAATTGGTTTCTATAAAATCGATAGCTTGTCTTACTATTGGACTTAGAAATTTTTTCTCATTGATGAGTTCTATTACTTTATGTGCTAAAAAATCATGAGAGAGTTCATACTCATCCAATGACCTTTTAATTATACGGTCTTTTATGAGTGAATTTAGATAACGCTTTAAGTTTATGATGTGAGGAAATCGTTTTGATAGAAGGTCAAAGCTAATTCTTTTCTTTGTATAGTATTGCGTTGTCATAGTGGCTAAGATTTCTGCAACATCACTTTTCTCTTCATATTTATATTTATCAAGTATGCTTGATAAATATTCAGTTACAATTTTTCTTGTTCCCCCTAGTTTATTATAAGCTTCAAAACACATTTCCTTTGTAATTAATTCGGTCTTATGTGTGTTTAGAATATCATATATTCTATATCCTATTATTTGCAAGTATGGGGGGTAAATAGAACCTTCACATTCGGTATAAAGATCATCAACAATCAAGTCGATAAAATCTTCACTAAGTGAAATGTATGATATTTCAGAAGCTCGTTTAAATATCTCAATAGAATTAGATTTTTCAAATTTAAACAGTCTGAATGTATTTTCTTTTTCGTATAACTCTGGAATATACTCTGAAAAATTAAATAATTGTGGTAAATAATCTTCTCTGATGCAGAATAAGAAAGTGGTAGAAAGGTCTTTTGTTCTTATCTTGCTAACTTGATTAATGAAATCTTGAAAGGTTTTGTCTAATGTAAATAATTGTTCTAAATGATCGCCTACCAATAAAAACGAATACTTTTGAACCCCATTGTTATCTTTAATTTCACTTATAATTATAAGCAATTCATATAAAGAATTCGCTTTCTGAATTGCTTCCTTTTTTTCAAGGCTTAGTTTTCTATTTTTCAGTCGTCCTTTTATTTTGTTAATAATGCTAGTCGTTGGATTACTAGAAAATGAATACTCAATTATCTCAAAATCCAATTCTTTTCTAACTTTTGGTAATACGCCTGCATTTAACAATGAAGTTTTACCAACCCCTGATTCCCCAATTATTAAAAT
>CBDUTO010000189.1:0-6216 GCA_965370315.1 uncultured Melioribacteraceae bacterium | reverse complement strand
GATACAGTTTACATTGAAAAATTTGTAGAAAATCCAAAACACATAGAAGTTCAAATTCTTGCTGATAAGCACGGTAATTATATTCATCTTTTCGAACGTGATTGCTCAGTCCAAAGACGACATCAAAAAGTAGTTGAGGAAGCTCCAGCCCCCACTCTCACAAATGAACTAAGAGCCAAAGTAGCAGAAGCGGCAATAAATGCTGCAAAAGCTAGCAATTATTATAATGCTGGAACTGTCGAATTCCTTTTTGATCAGAAGGAGAGTTTTTATTTTTTAGAAATGAATACTCGTCTTCAAGTTGAGCACCCTGTAACAGAAGCAATAACTGGAGTTGATTTAGTTAAGGAACAAATTAAAATTGCCCAAGGAGATGTATTAGAAATCCGACAAGAAGATTTAAAAATTCTTGGGCACTCAATAGAGTGTCGTATTTACGCTGAAGATGTTGATTCAAATTTTGCACCCTCTACAGGTAAAATATTGCACCACCGACTTCCTTCTGGTCCGGGAATAAGAGTTGACAGAGGAATTGATATTCACTCTGATGTTTCAATTTTTTACGACCCAATGTTATCCAAAGTTATTTCACATGGTAAAGATAGAGCAGAAGCTCTTGCCAGAATGAAAAGGGCTTTAGGCGAATATCAAATAGCTGGAGTAACAACCAATATTTATTCTTTCCAATGGATTTTGAATCATCCACTTTTTGTTGATGGTAATTTTGATATAAACTTTTTAGATAACAAGTTCTTAAATCTTCTTCCAGGAAAATGGAAAAAAGAATTGGATAAGAAATATGAAAATGTTGCTGCAATACTTTCTGCATTATTAAAAGAAAAAGATTCTAAGACAAAAGCATTTAAAAGAGAATGTAAACCTGATAACAAATGGGGTAAGGATACTTATGAGTGATTACACAGTTTCAATAAATGATAAGAAACATGCACTTAAAATTATGAGACAAAATAAAGTTGAGTTGAATGGTGAAAATTACGATGTTGAACTCTCACAATTATCAAAATATTCTTATCTATTAAGAGTTAACAACAATATTTTTCAAGTAACTTCCGAAAAGATAAATGGTAGTGATTACAATTTTGTAATTGACGGATATGAATACAACACAACTGTTAGAACTAATTTGGAAGAAAAGGCAAATGAGTATTTGAAGAATAAAGCAAAAGAGAGCGGCACTGAAATTATTAGATCTCCAATGCCTGGACTAATAGTAAGAATACTAAAGGTAGTTGGAGATGCTGTTGAAATTGGAGAACCAATTGTTTTGTTGGAAGCAATGAAAATGGAGAATGAGATACGAGCTTCTGCCACTGGAATTATAAAATCGATAAGTGCTAAAGTGAATTCCTCTGTTGAAAAAGGTCAAGCACTTTTAGAGATTGGTTAGCTTATAATTGTATAATTCTAAGATTTTAGAATTATATTTTCATAAGCAATATTTTAAATTATTCGAAAGTCGATTTTGAAATCTCTAACAATAACCAATTCATTAGAATTCCCACAAATAAATAATTACTACAATGTCATTTCTCAGGAATGAGATAAATATCATCTAAATCAAGAGAGTTTTCTTTAGAACCATCTTAGAAATGACCTATTCCATATATTGTATATCAATATTTATTAAATTATAAATTTTTACAAACTGGCACAGATATTGTCTAAATATATCTAGATAAAAAAAGGATAAATTATGAGTCTTGAAGCAAACACAAATAAATCTGAACTCCCAAAAACATTGGAGTTAAACAAGGACTTTCCGATTCCAAATTATAAAGAATGGAAAGAGAAAGTTGAAATAGATTTAAAAGGGGCTTCTTTTGAGAAGAAGCTAATTACAAAAACTATTGAAGGTATTAATCTTCAACCAATTTACACACGAGAAAGCCTGAAAAACAATGAGCTACTCGATCAATATCCCGGAAGTGGAAGCACACGAGCATCTAATGTTGCTGGATATTTTAATTCCGAGTGGTTGATAAACCAACGAATTGAACTTTCGGATGCGGATGAGTTTAATGCTGCACTTAAAGACGCTCTCAAGAGAGGTCAAAATAGTATCTATATTTCTCTGGATAAAGCAAGCAAACTCGGTTTGGATGCAGATTATGCTGAGACAGATGATGTTGGTAATGGTGGTCTTTCTATTTCTGGATTGAGCAGTTTAACTCGCGCTCTGGATGGAATAGATATTACTAAGTATCCAATATTTATTAGTACTGGGTTTTCATCAGTGCCGTTCTTATCAATTCTTACTGCATATTGCAAAAAAAACAATATTGATCTATCCAAGGTTTCTGGATCTGTTGAAGCCGATCCTATTGGATATTGGGCTTTGGAAGGAGAACTTCCAGTTCCTGTTAATTCTGCAATCTCTGGTATTAAAACATCGTTAGACTGGAAAAAGAAAAATGCTCCTCAAATTAAGACTTGCAATGTGAGCTCTCTTCCATATATTAATAGTGGTGCAAATGGAATTCAAGAATTAGCATTTGTGTTAGCTACTTCAGCAGAGTACTTGCGTAAGTTGATTGACTTAGGAGTTGATATAAACGACGCAGCTCAAAATATTAAAGTAACTCTAGGAATTGGATCATCATTTTTTAATGAAATCGCAAAATTCCGTGCAGCAAAAGTTCTTTGGAAAAATTTAATTTCAGCTTTTGGTGGTAGTAAAGAATCTCAAACAATAAATATTTTTGCAGTTTCATCACAGTTTAATAAAACAAAATATGATCCATATGTAAATATGTTACGCTCAACTACCGAAACCTTTTCAGCAATTATGGGTGGAATTGATAGTTTGCAAGTTGATCCTTTCGATTCTACATTTTCAACTCCAGATGATTTTTCACGAAGAATTGCTCGCAATACACAAATAATTCTAAAAGAAGAATCACACTTCGGAAATACTATTGACCCAGCTGGTGGCTCTTACTTTGTTGAAAATCAAACAGAAGAACTCGCTAAAAAGGCGTGGGCAAAATTTCAAGAAATTGAGAAAAATGGTGGAATGATTGAATCACTCAAAAACAAGTTCATTCAGAATGATATTGAGGAAGTTTATCAAAAAAGAATCAAATCGATTGCAAAACGCAAATCTGTAATTGTTGGAACAAATATGTATGCAAATCCAACAGAAGAATTACTTACAGAAAGAAGAATTAATAACGAAGAATTGCAAAAAAGCAGAGCTGATTTTTTACAGAAGTTTAGAGTATCTAAAAGCCATAAAGAGAATGAGACTGTTCTTAAAGCATTAGATGTTTTATCGAAAGAATGCAATCAAAATAGTATAGATATTGCTGCTGATGCAATTCTGAAAGGAGCAACACTTGGTGAAATTACAAGTTCATGCAGAGTAAATGTAAATGCATTAAGTAGATTAAAAATAGATGCAATAGTAAAAAGACGTGCGGCTGAACCTTTTGAAGAGATACGTATTAAAGCAAAAGAGATTGAAAATAAGATAGGCGAAAAGCCTTCTCTATTTCTAGCAACAATGGGTAGGATAAAAGAATTTAAAGGCAGAGCAGACTTTTCTAGAAACTTCTTTGAGGTTGCTGGGTTTAATGTAAATTATCCGAACGGATTTAATAGCAACGATGATGCAATTAGTGAAGCAATTAATTCAAAAAGTAAAATTGTAGTAATCTGCTCTACTGACGATAATTATGCTGAACTCGTTCCAGAATTAGCAGCAAAGCTAAAAGAACAAATTAAAAATGTTACCATTATCCTTGCTGGTTATCCAAAAGATAAAATTGATGAATATAAAAATGCTGGAGTTGATGAGTTTATTTTCCTCGGAGCAGATGCTTATTCAATACTCAATAAATTAATTAGTAATTATAAATTTTGAATTATAAATGATTTTTTCGGAGAACAAATGAAAAATCCAAATTTTGAAGAAATAGATTTAGTACTTGATAAAGAGGTAGCAGACAAAGAGGAATGGGAAAACAACTTTGTTGAGGAAACGGAAAAGAATGCTTCTGATTTTGTTTCTAATACAATGGAGCAAATAAAAATAAAACCTCTTTATACTCAAGAGGATATTAAGGGATTAGAGCATCTCGATTATATGTCCGGTTTACCTCCTTTTTTGCGCGGACCTTACAGTTCAATGTATGTTGCTCGTCCATGGACTGTTAGACAGTACGCGGGCTTCTCAACTGCTGAAGAGAGTAATGCTTTCTACAGACGTAATCTTGCTCAAGGTCAAATGGGGCTTTCGGTTGCATTCGATTTAGCAACTCATCGTGGATATGATTCGGATCACGAACGAGTTGTTGGCGATGTTGGTAAGGCTGGTGTTGCTATTGACTCTGTTGAAGATATGAAAATTCTTTTTGATAAAATTCCACTTGATAAAATGTCTGTTTCAATGACAATGAATGGAGCAGTTTTACCCATACTTGCGTTCTATATTGTTGCAGCCGAAGAGCAAGGTGTCGCTGCCGAACTTCTTTCTGGAACAATACAAAACGACATTCTAAAAGAATACATGGTGCGTAATACTTACATCTATCCTCCACAAATGTCTATGAAAATTATTGCAGATATTTTCAAATTCACATCAGCAAAAATGCCAAAATATAATAGCATTTCTATTTCTGGATATCATATGCAAGAAGCTGGTGCAACAGCCGATTTAGAAATGGCATATACACTTGCTGATGGATTAGAATATGTTCGAACTGGTATTGCTACTGGTTTGGATATTGATACATTTGCACCACGTCTATCTTTCTTCTGGGCACAAGGAATGAACTTCTTTATGGAAGTAGCAAAAATGCGCGCTGCTCGTTTAATTTGGGCTAAGTTGATTAAACAGTTTAATCCTAAAAATCCTAAATCTATGTCATTGAGAACTCACTCACAAACATCGGGTTGGAGTCTTACAGAACAAGATCCATACAACAATGTTGTAAGAACTTGCATTGAAGGCATGGCTGCTGCTATGGGGCATACACAATCTTTACATACAAATTCTTTGGATGAAGCAATTGCACTTCCTACAGATTTCTCTGCACGTATTGCTCGTAACACACAACTCTTTCTACAAGATGAAACAGAAATTACAAAAGTAATTGACCCTTGGGCTGGTTCTTACTATGTTGAATCGTTAACCAATGAGCTTATGGAAAAAGGTTGGGAACACATTCTGGAAGTTGAATCGTATGGTGGAATGACAAAAGCAATTGAAGCTGGAATTCCAAAAATGCGAATTGAAGAAGCATCTGCTCGTAAGCAAGCACGTATCGATTCTGGAGAAGAAACAATTGTTGGTGTTAACAAATATAGATTAGATAAAGAAGCTCCAATAGATATTTTAGAAGTGGATAATTCTGCTGTTAGAATATCACAAGTTGAAAGACTTAAAAGTATAAAAGCTAGTAGAGACAACGCTGCCGTAAAACTTGTACTTGAAAAATTAACTAATTCCGCTAAAACTGGTGAGGGTAATTTACTTGAACTTTCTGTTGAAGCCGCACGAGTACGAGCAACACTAGGTGAAATTTCTGATGCAATTGAGGAAGTAAGTGGTAGATATAAAGCTGTAACACGTACAATTTCTGGTGTTTACAGCGGTGAATATAATTCAGAGAAAAATATGAGTGTAAAAGACGCTATTAAACTAACGGACGAATTTGCAACTGAAGAAGGAAGACGTCCTCGTATAATGATTGCAAAGCTTGGACAAGATGGACATGACCGTGGTGCAAAAGTGGTTGCTACAGCATACGCCGATCTAGGTTTTGATGTTGATATAGGTCCTCTATTCCAAACTCCTAAAGAAGCTGCAATGCAAGCTGTTGAAAATGATGTTCATGTTGTAGGTATGAGTTCACTTGCTGCCGGTCATAAAACATTACTTCCGCAATTAATTGCAGAGCTAAAAGCTCTTGGACGTGAAGATATAATTGTAATTATTGGTGGAGTAATACCTGCACAAGATTATGAATATCTATACGAAGAAGGGGCAGCGGCTATATTTGGACCTGGAACAAAAATTCCAGAAGCTACAATTAAATTGATGGGAATTATTAAAGAAAGATTCTGTTAAATAAACTTTAAGCGGTTGCAATTAATGCAACCGCTTAATTTAAATTTGAATGGCTGCTCCAAAAACTATCATGATTTGTGAGAAAAAGAAATCCTGACTAGCTTTATCTGATTCAGAATTTGTAG
>CBDUTO010000188.1:0-6348 GCA_965370315.1 uncultured Melioribacteraceae bacterium | reverse complement strand
TAACCCCTTTTAGGGGTAAGCCAAGACCACCTTCTTAGAGGGTGGATTCTTTATTAATTGAATTTGAAGTGTAAGATATTTCTCGCCCAAAATCTTGTGAATAGAGGACGAGTTTTTCTTGTTCTAAAACAGACAACTTATCATGCTTAATTTTTAACTCTATTAGTTTCGTTGCTATATGTTTTCTTGAAAGTGGGCGAATCTCATCATGTAGCTCAATAACACCACGCTGTGATAGCCTCGATAAATACTACTATTAATTGGTTGGTCAACTACTTGTGAAAAAATAAGTGAGAAATGAGAAGAAAGTTGTTTTAAATATTCGCCCCATCTATTTATTAACTTTATTAATAAAATAATCCAAAGTTATTTTTAATCCTTCGGAACGGTTTACTTTGGGTTCCCAGTCTAGAATTGTCTTAGCTCTTGTAATATCGGGTCTTCTTACTTTTGGATCATCAGTTGGGAGTTCTTTGTAGATAATTTTACTATCGCTATCAATAAGAGATTTAACTTCCTCAGCAAACTCTTTAATTGTTATCTCTTCAGGGTTGCCTACATTCACTGGATTTGTTTCATCCGACATGAGTAATTTTAAAACCCCATCAACCAAATCGTCAATATAACAGAAACTTCTAGTTTGAGATCCATTACCAAAGACAGTAATATCTTTACCTTTTAGAGCTTGAGTAATAAATGTTGGCAAGGCTCTTCCATCGTTTAATCTCATTCTAGGACCGTAAGTATTAAAGATTCGAACAATTCGTGTGTCTACTCCGTGATAGCGATGATAAGCCATTGTTAATGCTTCAGAAAATCTTTTAGCCTCATCGTACACTCCTCTTGGACCAATGGGATTTACATTACCCCAATAATCTTCAGTTTGTGGATGAATTTCAGGATCACCGTAAACTTCGGATGTTGATGCTATTATTACTCGCGCGTTTTTTTTAAGTGCTAGCCCTAATACATTATGTGTTCCAAGTGAACTCACTTTTAATGTTTGTATTGGCATTTCAAGGTAATCAATTGGACTTGCTGGAGATGCAAAATGAAGTATATAATCAACTTCTCCTGGAATATGGATGTAATTAGTTACATCATGTTGAATAAATTTGAAGTTTTTATTTTCAAATAAATGTTCAATATTTTCAATGCTTCCAGTTAGTAAATTATCTAAACAGACAACTTGTATGTTTTTCTCTAGTAGTTTTTCACATAAATGTGAACCAAGGAAACCAGCACCACCAGTGATTACTGCCAATTTCATAGTATATTTCCTATATATTTAATTAAATCTTTTAAGTGTTGTTGGCTAAACTAAGTGCTTCTAAAATTGAGTTAAATTAAGTAATAACATATCAAAACCACTTAACTTTTGCAGCCATTCTTTTTTCTATAATAGTTTTTATAAACGTTTAATATATATCTAAATAAAATCAGGTTATAAAAGATTCCCAATTTATTTGTTCAAATAAAAACTCTTATAGTGATAAATAGCAGCAATTGTTTTTGAATCAATTATTTCACCATTTTTAATCATTTCATCAACTTCAGAAAGTGTATATTCAAATACTTCCATTCCATACTCACCCTCTTCTCTGTTGTGTTCACCTGCTGTTAAGTCTTGGGCAAGATATAGGTATAGAATTTCATCACAGAAGCCTGGAGTTGTTGAAATTTTTCCTAGTGGAGTAACTTTAGTGGAAGTATATCCGGTCTCTTCTGTTAATTCACGAGTAGCGCAAACCATTGGGTCTTCACCAATTTCCAATTTACCTGCAGGGGCTTCAATTAATACCTCTTGAAGAGGATATCGAAATTGCTTTATTAAAACTAGTTTACCATCGTTAGTAATTGGAAGAATTACTGAGCCACCGTTATGATGAATAACTTCACGCCTTCCAGCATTTCCGCTATCATATTCTAATATGTCAAGCTTCACGTCAAAAACAATTCCGCTAAAAATATTGTCACTTTTTGTTACTTTATAATTCATGCTTTTTCCTGACCACTAAGTTCACGTAAATCACTAAGATTCTTCTAATGAAGAGAATTCGTGTGTTACAAGTGGACCTAATGATTTATGTTATGTTATTAGTGTTAAAATTAATTAGTAATCCTTTTGGCTTTTTAAGTAATGTAAGATACGTAAGTAATTGAGCTTGATACAGAGGAATCATTTTTCAATAGCTATAAGCTCTACTATAATTAAATCTTCAACTAGCAAATCCAATCTTAGATTTCATTCCCCTGATTCTCCTTTGTAAAGAACAGGGACACTTACCTGAGTTTTAACTTTTAAACCGCACAATAAAAGTTCGTGTTTTAGCAAAGCTCGTAAATTGATTTCAGCAGTCCAGGACCAATCTCACGATGTACTTCAATGGCAGCACCAACAATCTAATACGCCAAATCATTAACAAATTTTTGAGTAATCATTTCACCCTCTTTATTTTCTATGTGTTCTTCGTGACCTAAGTGGTTAAGTCTCGTAATAGGGAATTAACTCACTCCCCAAAAATTTGAGTGTTGCCGCAATAACACCTAAGTCATCCATATACCCGAATAGCGGAGCTAAATCTGGAATTGCATCAAAAGGAACAATGAAATAAATTAATGCTCCGGCAACAATAGTTTTACGATGCCAACTAACAGTATTATCAATAAGGTAACGATAGAGTGCAATTAAATCTTTTGCAAACGAAATTTTCTTTCCAACCTTTTCTAACTTCACCCAAAGTTTACTTTCAACTTCTTCGGCCGCATCTTCAACTTTTTCTTTTGTATCATAGTCAACGCCAATTTCATCGGCATTGTAATTGTCAAAATTATCATTCATTTTGTTACCTCCTCTTATGTTCTTCAAACCAATCGAAAATAGTATTCCACCAAAATTTAGCATTTTGTGGCTTTAATACAAAATGAGTCTCTTTAGGAAAATAAACAAACTTGGAGTCGACACCCATTTTTTGCAGTGCTGTAAAGAGTTCAAATGCCTGACCTTCAGGAACTCTAAAATCCATACCGCCCTGAACCACTAACATTGGAGTTTTGAAATACTTTACAAATTCGCTTGGTGACCATTTTCTGTAAAGTTCAATATTCTCCCATGGGGCTCCACCATTTTCCCATTCTGGGAACCACAATTCTTCTGTAGTTCCATACATGCTTTCTAAGTTATAAACTCCATCGTGATTAACCATTGCATTGAATTTAGTATTGTGTCCTTCAATCCAGTTAATCATATAGCCGCCATAAGAAGCACCAGCTGCAAATGTATTATTCCTATCAATAAATTTGTATTTAGCAATTGCGTGCTCGTATGCATTCATTAAATCTTCGTAAACTTTTCCTCCCCAGTCTTGTGAAATACCATCGGTGAACGCCTGTCCGTATCCAGTTGAGCCGCGTGGATTAGGAGCAACAACTACATAACCTTTTGATGCAAACATTTGCAAGTTCCAACGGTAGTGGAAGTCATCAGTCCAGTGTCCTTGCGGGCCGCCATGAATTAAAAATATCATCGGATATGTTTTGCTCTCGTCAAAGAATGGAGGTTTAACAATAATAGATTGTACTTTAGCCCCTTCTGCGCCATCACTCCAGAATGTTTCAACATCATTCATTTCTAGTTTAGATAATAATGTAGCATTAATAGATGTAAGTTTTTTTAATCCGCTACCATCTATACCAGCTTTAAATATTTCGAATGGTAAAGTAGATTTTTGAGCTTTAAAAATTAAATTATTTCCAGTGAGGTTTAATCCACTTGCATCAACGTCTTTAATAAAAAGAGAGTTCTTTTTTGTTTCAATATTGATGTTATAAATTGAATTGCAAATTTCATTTGCAGCAGTGTAGTAAATTGATTTTGAATCATCTGCCCATACAAGTTGCCCAAATGAAATATCAAATTGCTCAGAAATGTTTTCTACCGTTTTGGTTTCTCGGTTGTAAAGAACCAAAGTTTGTTTGTCCGCTTCAAATCCTGCACGAGCCATTGAACGGAATGCAATATACTTCCCATCTGGAGAATAGACTGGTTGATTGTCGTTTCCTTTGCTTATCGAAATTTGAATTGGGTCGTTTTTTTTATTAAGTGATAAAACAAAAATATCGTTGTTAGTACTGGTCGCAAGCATCTTCTCTTTGTTCATTGTAAAAACGACTTCGTTCCCATCTGGCGAAAAGTTGTAATCGTTTGAACTTCCAAGTGCAATTGGAGGAGTATCGAATGTACTATTTAATGTTAAATCAGTAGACTCTTTGCTCTCTACATCCATTAAAAAAAGGTGGCTTCGTTTTGGCCCTCTCCAATCATTCCAATGACGATACATTAACTCAGTGAATACCTCAACTTCTAATTGGGAATTTTCTTTTGCTAAGTCCTTTTCTTTATTACATTCTTGCGTTGAGCATTCTGGATATACCATTGAGAGAAAAAGTATTTTACTTCCATCGTTTGACCATCTAATTCCAGAAGCACCAGTATAAAGATTTGTTAACTGTTTTTTATTTGCTCCATCCAAATCGCATTGCCAAATCTGACCACCAAATTGATATGTTAGTTTACTCCCATCTGGAGAGAAATTTGGATTACTCTCATTCTCTTCAGAATCTAAAATTGGGTGAGCATCACTTCCATCAATATTCATAAGGTAAATATCTGTTTGTCCAGAATTATCTTCCATTGAATATTTTGAAACAGAGTATGCAATCAGTTCTCCATCAGGTGAAACAACAACACTTCCAATTCGGTTCATTGCCCATAAGTCATCAACAGTTATAGCTCTTTTTTGTTGTGCGGTAATTCCGAAAGTGAGAGCGGAAAATATTACAAAAAATAAAATGCGTTTCATTATTTCTCCAGAGTTATAATAAATTTTTCAATTTAATGTAAAGATACTTATTTGGGAGGAAAGAATAAATGTAGAAACTAAGTGATTATAGTAAGAGTAAAAAAAGCACAGATAAAAAATCTGTGCTTCTAATCTTTTAAGAGAGGTGGAGGTTTTCATCAAAAATTAAATGTTCAAAAGTCTCTCTACTTCTGATTACTTTGTATTCACTTCCATCTACTAATATTTCTGCAGGTCGACGGCGTCCGTTGTAGTTGGATGACATAACCATTCCATAAGCACCAGCAGACATAATTGCAAGAGTATCACCTCTACTAACCATAGTTATTTCTCTTTCTTTTGCAATATAGTCACCAGTCTCACAAACTGGCCCAACAATATCAGTTGTAAAATCAATATTATCAATTTGCTCAATTGGTTGAACGTGATGGTACGATTGATAGAGAGAGGGGCGTAATAACTCAGTCATAGCAGAATTAACAACAACAAAGTTTTTACCAAGCGAATTTGTTTTTGTATAGAGTACATCTGATAAAAGCACGCCTCCATTTGCCGTTAAAAATCTACCAGGTTCAAACATTATTTCGGCATCAAGTTGCATGAAAATGGGAATTAGTTTATCCGCCAATTCTTTAGGTGTAAAGGGGGTCTCGTTGTTGTAAAGCACACCTATACCACCACCAATATCAAAGTGTTTTAATGGAATTCCGGCTGCTTGAACTTTTTTGTAAAGACCTGCCATTTTAATTACTGCTTCAACAAATGGTTCTATGGTTGTAATTTGTGAACCAATATGCATATCAATTCCAATAAGATTGATATTGCTAAGTTTGGAGCATTCAACAAACATATCGTATGCATAAGCAGTATCAATTCCAAATTTATTTTCAGCAAGTCCAGTAGATATGTATGGGTGAGTTTGTGCATCAACATCTGGATTTACACGAATAGCAACTGGTGCCATAATGCCTAACTCAGCTGCAATGTTATTAATTACATAAACTTCTTCTAATGATTCGGCTTTGATTGCTATTACACCTTTTTCTAATCCAAGTTTAATTTCTTCATCCGTTTTACCAACACCAGTAAGAAGCATATCTTTTGGATCAACGCCAGCCTTTATTGCGCGGTAAAATTCACCAATTGAATTAACATCAACACCACTTCCTAATCCGTAAAATGTTTTAATTACACTCAGATTAAAATTGGCTTTGGATGCAAAATAGATTCTATGTTTTATAGACTTGAAGGCTTCATCCAATTCATTATATCTATCAATAAAAAAGTTTTTGCTATAAACAAAAAGAGGTGTTCCAAACTCATTAGCAAGTTCTTGAAGATTTACTTTTTCGCAGTGAAGTTTATCATCGATATATGTAAAATAATTGGATGGAAAGTAGTTCATTTTTTTCTCGTTAGACGTTTTAAAATAATAACTATAAAAATAGAAAATCTTTACTTGAACATCCTAGAAATTTCATGTTTA
>CBDUTO010000187.1:0-6383 GCA_965370315.1 uncultured Melioribacteraceae bacterium | reverse complement strand
CTTGAAAAACAAATCCAAATCAGATTAGAGTAATTCTGTGAAGAAGTGAGGGCAAAGGTAAAATAAAGCATAGGCAGATAGAAAATTATGACTAAATAAAAATGAATTATAAAAGTTAAGCTAACTCAAGTTTTACAAGGGGTGATCTGTATATTCCAATAGTTTGTGGAATGATAACTGATATATTTAGTTTGACCCTGAATCGCTGATTGTTTGGTTTTTCCATGTAACTTTACTAAACTACTTTTACACCGCGGACAATGTTTTTTTTCATCATTCTCTAATACCATTGAGTTTTGTTCCTGTAAATTTATATATTACTTTATATAAATCTCAGCAACACTTTTTGACTATTATGCCCGAAATGACATGTTCCTTTTAAAGAACTGAGTATTTGCCATTACGGTTCTTGCAAACCATTTATTTTTCTAATCCCAATTCCAGTAATTCCTTTTTGAGTCCACTCATATTTTTCTATGCATTTTTCTTTACGCTCACTGCATTGAGCAAATTCACAATATTTACAAAGATGGAAATCACAATAATCCATATGTATTTTAACTTGTGAACCAGAGAGTATCTTATCCATTTCTGACAAAACTAATTCATCAGATTTATGTGCCTCTTTAATAGTAAAATAGTATGGCAATACTAAATGAAAATCTATAAATATATTATTTGCCGATTTCCAAAACCGAAGTTCGTGAATGTCAATCCATTCAGGTTTGCGGATAGAGATAATTCTTTCTGATATTATCTCCATTGTTTCTGCATCTACCTCATTCATTAAACCACCAACAGACTCTCGAACCAGATTGTATCCAGTAAAGAGAATATTAACAGCTACTACTATCGCAATAATTGGATCGAATATGGGAATATCTGTTAGCAATACTATTCCCAATCCAACAATAATTCCAAAACTTGTGTAAACATCTGCCATAATGTGCTTTGCATCTGCAATGAGAGTAAGAGATTTTGTCTTTTCTCCAATTCCTTTTATATATAATGACAAAACTAAATTTGCAACGGAAGCAACTCCAAGCAATAATATACCAATGCCAAGTTTAGTTGGTTCGGCACCTATGATAATTTTTGATATACCAGAATAGATTATGACCAGCCCTGCAATTGCTATTAACAATCCTTCAAATCCAGCAGAGAAATATTCAATTTTTCCATGCCCGTAGGGATGATCTTTATCAGCGGGTTTTGAGCTTATGATTATGCTGTAGAGAGCAGCAGCGGCAGCAACAATATTTATAATTGACTCTGCCGCATCAGAAAATATTGCAGTTGAATCTGTGACTAAAAATGCACCAAATTTTGTGAAGAAAATTATTACTCCAGCTACAAGTGATACTTTGGCTGCACGTTTATTAAGTTTTATATTAGTTAATTGATTACTCATTTATAGGTTTCCAATGAAAGCAAAATAATTATTTGGAAATAACTTCGCAATAGACTTTGCTTTTGAAAGAGATTCAAATATTCCATAAACTGTTGAACCCGTTCCACTCATAAGAGAAAAGAGAGATCCATTTTGGTTTAAGGTAGTTTTAATATCACCAATTTTTGGGTGCAGTTTAAAAACACTCTCTTCAAAATCGTTAATTACTTTTCCATTCCACTCACTAATTTTAATACTCTTAATATTAGTATAGTTAAATGTATTCGATTTTGGAACAATGTTTAAAAATGCTTCTTGAGTTGAAATATGAATTCCTGGATTAATTAACAAAATTGGCTTCTCAATTTTCAAATCTAATTTTTCTAAATTATCTCCTCTCGATTTTCCAATTGTTGGATACTCATTTAAAAACAATGGAACATCGGATCCTAGTTCTAAAGCTAAAATTTTTAATTCTTCATTAGATATATTTAGTTCAAAGAGTTTATTTAGCGCTATTAAAGTTGATGCACCATCGGAGCTACCTCCACCAAGTCCAGCCCCAATAGGGATATTTTTCTTTAACGTGACTATAACATTTAAACTTTTTTCAACTTTTATCTCCAGAAGCTTAATAGCTTTTAATATTATATTATCCTCAGCCAAATCTTGAAATTTATCTTCTAATATTAAACTACACTTATTTGATTTTTCAAAGGTTAGCTCATCAAATAAATCATGAATTTGATAAAATATTGTCTCAAGGTTATGAAACCCATCACTTCTTTTTTCAACAATATTTAATCCCACATTTATTTTTGCCGGAGCTTTTGCTTTAATTTTTTTCAATTACATATTCCTTTATTGCCTTGGTATGCTCTGGTGACGAACCACAACATGAACCAATGAAAAATGGTTCTCTCTTAAATTTAGTTTTTGTGGTATTAATATAATTAGACGGAGATACACCTTCAAATATTTCTGTGTCTGTAAAAACACCACTTCCACAGTTCAGATAAAATCCCCACCTCATTAATCTATCTATCCTAGCAACAATTTTATTAAAAATTTCTGGAGTTACACAATTAACTCCAACAGCAATAGGATTAAAATCAGCAACATATTTTAGAACTTCGTCAATCGATTCACCACTCATTATTCTTCCTTCACCAGTAACAAATAGACTTATCATAAATGGTATTTGATTACTATTGCAATAATTACAGATAGTTTTAATTTCATCAAAGTGACTTTGTGTTTCATTTAAAATAAAATCTACTCCACTATTCCAAAGCATATCAATATGATTTTTATGATTTAGCTCAATCTCTCTCTTTGAAACTTTTCGAAAATCTTGATATGAGTCTTCTGCTGGCGGATTTGAACCTGCAATAAAAACACTCTCATTTTCACCAACTGCATCTTTAGCTAATTTAACACTTACTTTAACAAAATCAGAATTAGAAATTTTAAGTGATGATTTGTTATAAGCTAAAGGATTTGTTCTGAAAGTATTGGTTGTTATTATCTCCGCACCTGCATTGACGTATTCTTTGTGAACTTCAATCACTTTTTCTGGAGCAACAATGTTTGCGTACGAACTCCAAAGAGTTTTATGCATCTCAACATCTCTTTGTTGTAAAAGGCTCCCAATTGCTCCATCTAAAATTAGTGGGCGGTTTACCTTGCTTTGAAAAAGCATGATATTTGTTTGGTTATTTTTCATCTCAAGAATTGTTGAATTGCTTCACTGTTTAACAATTAAACAATGTAACAATAATATCTGTTTCTATTCTTCCGAAACCATTTCTGTATTTGATGGTATTCCCGGACGTACCAAGAGGACCTTCTCCTTTTCAACCATCACCTTTCCAGGCTCCATTCCCTTTTTCTTTCTAACAAATTTTCCCAATGTATAGGATACTGGTGCAGTTCCAGCTGTTTTTGCTTTTGAATAATATGCAGCAATTTGTGCAGCATTTTTAATTATGTTTTTTGGAACTCCAACTTTTGTATCTTCAACCCTCAAAACGACATGTGAACCTGGTAATCCACGTGCATGAAACCAGTAATCATTTTGCTTTGCAATTTTTATTGATAGCATATCGTTGCTCTTGCTATCTCTTCCAACTAATACTTTATATTTACCTTCAATTAAAAACTCTCTAAGCTTTGCTCCATCAGTCACTTTTTTCTTCTCTTTCTTTTTGTCAGATATTTTTAGTCTAATTTTTACTTCGTTGAAATCATCAATAGAAGTTGCACTTTCATACTCGCTCTCAATTTCTTTCAGTTTATTATATTTTTTAAGTGTACCCTCAAATAGTGTTTTTGATATTTTAAAATTTATCTTTTCATCTCTTGCTTTTTCAAAATAAAAATCAATCGATTTTTGTGGGGTGTTTTTTGGATTTAATTTAATACCTATTTCATTGTTTGTTACATAATCAACAACACTAGCCTTATCCATTCCCTTTTTCAGTATATGTCTATTTGCTAAAAGAAGATTTCCATAATTATAATACTCATCACTCCGTTCCCCTTTTTCAACTCTTCCTTTTAGATTATTTAACTTGTTTGCTGTTCGTTCAAGTTCTTTCACCAATTGTTTACTTATCTCTTTCTTCAGATTTTGAATTCTATCAAATCTGTAGTGCTTCTGCAAATATTTAGAAATTGCTGAACTACAGTTATCAAAAACTATCTTTTCGTTATCAGCAAATATTCTAAAACTATCTGGAGCAAACCTTATCTTCTCTTCGGTTTTGTTTTCAAATACACTTATTTTCCCTAAATAGACTTCTTCTAAAACTTGATGAAACAGAGTTTGATATTCACTTCCTTCAACATACCTAAGTTTCATTTCAGAGATTATCTCTTTTGGAATAAATGAGTAAGATTTTTTAATGCTTTTCGCATCAAGCCCTTCAAATGTGCTTTCCTCTATATCATGATATACATTACTACTTGAAAAGTGATTGTCAGCAATATATTTGAATACATCCAACTCACTCTTACTCTTCTTTAATTCATCAACCACTTCGCCATTACTAATAAAATAAACATTCGTGTTTCCACCCATTACAGAAAAAAACAGATTAATATTTTCAAGTTTAATTCTTATCAATCTATCATTAGTAGAAATTTCAATGTCTTTAATTTTTTGTGGTTTATTTAAAACATTATAAAGTATAATATTTTTCTTTGCTTTCCGGTGATCATCCTTAATCACTAAATAAGGTAGAGTAGGATTTGTAGAAATAAATAAATGCCTATAGGGATGTTCATCTGTAGGAATAGCTAAAAGTAACGAATTCTTTTCTTGTGAAAATATCTCAACAACTTTAGCCCCTTTAAGAAGCTTTATTAATTCAACAACGGTTCTATTTAAGTAGTAGTAATTTTTAAGCATAATTTTTTCATTTTTAATTCCGAAATATACTAAAGATAACATCTCTTTTATTTGTCAATATTCAAACCAAGTATTAGAGAGTAAAGACTTCTGGATAATTAGAAAAGAATTATGACTAGAAATTAAATATGATTAAAAAATTCACTTTAGAAAAATCAATGTTTCAATTAGCAATCATAAGCTTGACACTTAACTCTAAGTATATATATAAAATTATATCGGAGATATTCTTTAAACTTGCTGTTTACTGAAGAAAACCGATCAACATCGTAGCTATATCTACATTAATATTGAATATTTATTATGATATTTCTTTTATTTATATAAAAGAGGAAGATTAATAGCATAATTTTAAAAGTAAATTAAATTATTATTACTAACTTAATATTCGTTCATCATTTAAATTACAAGGAATAAAAATATGACTGAAAATTATTTTAAAGTGTACCCCAATAAAGATGGGTTTTTCAAAGAATATGGAGGTGCATTTATTCCTCCAGTTCTTGAAGAAGAGATGAAAAAAATTACTGACGCATATTTTGCTATTAGTAAATCACATAAATTTATTTCTGAACTCCGTAGTATTAGAAAACATTATCAGGGAAGACCAACACCAGTCTATTTTTGCAATCGTTTATCTGAAAAATATGGCGGCAGAATTTATTTGAAACGTGAAGATCTTAACCATACTGGTGCACATAAACTGAATCATTGTATGGGGGAGGCTTTACTAGCAAAATATCTAGGCAAAAAGAAATTAATTGCAGAAACAGGAGCAGGTCAACATGGAGTTGCGCTTGCAACAGCGGCGGCTTATTTTGGATTGGAATGCGAGATACATATGGGCGAAGTTGATATTGTTAAAGAACACCCCAATGTTGTTCGAATGGAAATACTAGGAGCAAAAGTAGTTCCTGTATCACATGGCTTAAAAACTTTAAAAGAAGCAGTTGATTCTGCATTTGATGCTTATGTGAAAGATCCAATAACTGCATTATATTGTATTGGTTCTGTTGTTGGTCCACATCCTTTTCCAATGATGGTTCGCGATTTTCAACGTGTCGTAGGTATTGAAGCTAGAGAACAGTTTCAAGATATGACAGGAGAATTGCCAGATAGTGTTGTTGCATGTATAGGTGGTGGAAGTAATGCTATGGGTATTTTTTCAGCTTTCTTGGATGATGATGAATGTCAATTATATGGTGTAGAACCTGGTGGAAGATCTTTAGACTATGGTGAACATGCTGCTACAATGACTCTTGGAAAACCTGGTGTTATTCATGGGTTTAAATGTTATTTGTTACAGGATGAGAAAGGAGAGCCAGGTGCTGTTTATTCTGTTGCCAGTGGTTTAGATTATCCAGGTGTTGGACCAGAACATAGTATGCTTAAAGATTTAAATAAAGTTAAATACGAAACTATTAATGATGAAGAAACAATAGATGCCTTTTTTGAACTAAGTCGTTTAGAAGGAATAATTCCAGCCTTGGAAAGTGCACATGCAGTTGCTTATGCTATTAAGCTAGCTAAATCAGATCCTAAAACTTAAATTTTAGTAAATTTAAGTGGAAGATGTGATAA
>CBDUTO010000186.1:0-6519 GCA_965370315.1 uncultured Melioribacteraceae bacterium | reverse complement strand
CACTTTTTCAATATCATCCAATATGGTTCCAATATTCCCAATGCCATTTACAACCGCTACTTTAACATCCAATCCATCAATACTAACTGTACTCTCTTTTATCCCTTTACTTCCACGCAAGTCTTCAAAATTTAGCATTTCTAAATTTGTTCCAGTAAGTTTATAATAAGCTGTTCTAAGTGCAGCCTGCATAACACCACCAGATGTTCCAAATATTGCTGCAGCTCCAGTTGATTCACCAAGTGGATTGTCGAACTCATCATCTACTAAATCGGAAAATTCTATACCATACATTTTGAACATTCTTACTAGTTCACGAGTAGTAAGAACTGCATCAACATCAGCAAGATACTCTTCACTCAATTCTGAACGATCAGCCTCATATTTTTTTACTGTGCAAGGCATAATTGAAACAACATATATATCCTTCGGTTCAATATTCCTCTTTTCAGCATAATACGTTTTAAGAACGGCACCTTCCATTTCGTGTGGAGATTTACACGATGAAATATGACCCAATAACTGAGGTCTGTTTTGCTCAATGTATTTAACCCATCCAGGACAGCAACTTGTAAACATTGGTAAAGTTCCTGCATTTGAAACTCTATTTATTAGCTCGGCACTCTCTTCCATTATTGTTAAGTCAGCTGCAAAGTTAGTATCAAAAACTTTATCGAAACCTAAGCGACGCAAACCAGTAACAATCTTTCCAGTTACATTTGTGCCAAGTGGTAAGTTGTACTCTTCACCAAGTGAAGCTCTTACAGCAGGAGCAACTTGAACAACAACGTGTTTGCTTTTATCTTGCAAAGCATTAATGATTTCTTTTGAGTGACTCTTTTCACGCAATGCAGCTGTTGGGCATACTAAAATACACTGACCACATAAGATACAATCGCTTATGTTTAATCCTTTATTATGAGGAGTTGTTACGTTACTAATAAAGCCACGATTTGTAAAATCAATTGCTCCAATTTTTTGAACATCACCACAAACTCTTACACATCTGCCACAAAGAATACACTTGGCTGGGTCTCGTTCCATTGATGCACTCGAAATATCTATTGCATGGTTCTTTTTTTCGCCGCAATATCTGTGTTCACGTAATCCATATATTTCAGACAAATCTTGAAGTTCACAGTTTTTATTTCGAACACAGATTAAACATTCTTGCGGATGATTTTCTACCAATAATTCCACAATTGTTTTTCTTGCGTTTCTTACACGCTCAGAGCTTGTATGAACATTCATCCCACTTTGAACTGGGTAAGCACAAGAAGGAGTTAAATTACGTGCCCCATCAACTTCTACTACGCACATTCTGCAAGCACCAGTAGGGAAGTGATCTTTCATGTGGCAAAGTGTAGGAACCTTTATCCCTATTGACTTTGCTGCATCGAGTATAGTTGTATTCTCTTCAACTTCTACTTTTATATTATCTATTGTTAGTTCTATCATTTTATTCTCTCAAAATTATTTAACTTCAATTGCATCAAATCTACACGCATCATAGCAAACACCACATTTTGTACACTGAGCCTGAATAATAGTATGTGGCTCTTTTAATACTCCAATTATTGCATCAGTTGCACATCTTCTGAAACACGCACCGCAACCGTTACAAATATTTGGGTCTATTGTGTAGTGCAATATATCTTTACAAACTTTAGCGGAACATTTACGTTCAAATAAATGCTCTTCATATTCTTCTCTAAAGTATTTAAGTCCAGATAATACGGGGTTTGGTGCCGATTGTCCTAATCCGCAAAGTGAAGTATCCTGGATTACTCCAGCTAATCGTTCAAGATGGATTATGCCCTTAAATCTTTGTAGTTCATCAAGTGGATCACCATCACCATATTTTGTGGAAATACGTTCAATAATTTCTAACATTCTAGTTGTTCCTTCACGGCATGGAACACACTTTCCACATGATTCATTTTTAATGAACTGTAGAAAAAACTTGGCAAGATCAACAATACAAGTGTCTTCATCCATTACAACAAATCCACCTGAACCCATCATTGCACCAATTTCTTTAATAGATTCGTAATCAACTGGTGTATCCATTACTTCTATTGGAAGACATCCTCCTGAAGGACCACCAATTTGGACAGCTTTGAATTTTTTATTATTTGGAACTCCACCACCAATTTCAAACACAACTTCACCAAGCGTAATGCCCATTGGAACTTCTGCTAGACCAGAGTATTTTACTTTTCCACTAATTGCAAAAACTTTTGTTCCTTTGCTTGTCTCAGTTCCAATTGATGAATACCACTCAGCACCATTATTTATAATACTTGGAATATTCGAGAGTGTTTCAACATTATTAATTATTGTTGGTTTACCCCAAAGACCAGAAACTGCAGGGAAAGGGGGACGAGGTTTTGGCATTCCGCGCTTACCTTCAATGGAAGCGATTAAAGCAGTTTCCTCTCCACAGACAAATGCGCCTGCCCCTTTTTTAATTTTAATATCTAAATTAAAATTACTCCCAAGAATAGATTCACCAATTAATCCATATTCCTTGCATTTTATAATTGCGTTATCAAGCCTTTCAATTGCTAAAGGATATTCTGCTCGGCAGTAAATATATCCTGCACTTGCACCAATTCCATAAGCTGCTATTATCATCCCTTCAATAAGCTTAAATGGATCACTTTCCAAAACTGATCTATCCATAAATGCGCCTGGGTCACCCTCATCAGCATTACAGATTATATATTTTTGGTCGACTTGTTGAGAGTGAGCAAAATCCCATTTCTTTCCAGTAGGGAAGCCACCGCCACCACGACCACGAATTCCTGAATTAAGAACTTCGTTAACAACATCTTTTGAAGACATAGTTTTTAATATATTTTCAACTGCTATAAATCCACCGCTTGCAATATATTCATCTATTGAAGTTGGATTTATTATTCCACAATTTTTTAGAACAATTTTTTGTTGCTTTGCAAAGAATGGTATTTCGTCAATGTTAGTAACATATTCATCAGTTTTCCCAAATGTTGCAAGCAACTTGTCAATAAATATTTGTTTGTCAATTAGAGTCTTTTTCAAAAATGCTGGAACATTTTTTGGTGTAATTTCGCAATAAGAAATTCTATCTCTGTTGGGTAATTTAATATCTACAATTACTTCCTTTGCACAATATCCAATACAGCCAGTTGGAACAATAGTAGCAATAACATTAAGTTTTTTTAATTCTTCTTCAATTGCTGCTTTAACTTTGTTTGCACCTGATGCGAGACCGCATGTTCCCATTCCTATAAAAATTATTGGTATTGAATGTTCTTGATATGTAAGTTCTTTATTTAATGTTGCTATTTCTTTGTTAATTTTCGAATTATTATCACAAGTTAATCCGTTTCTACATTCAGAAATAAAATTTGGATAGGTTTTATTTCTGAAACTCTCATAGTTACTATGGTTCAATATTTCTATAAATGATTTCATTCGACACCTACACTTTCTTCACTTTTATTCTTTTTTCTAAATTCTGAAATTAGCTTTGGAATCTCTTTTGTTTTTAAGCGTCCAAAATATTCACCGTTAATACTTATAACTGGTGCAATACTGCAAGCACCGATACATGCTACTTCTTCAAGTGTAAACTCTTTGTCGCGTGTGGTCATTCCAACAGAAACTCCAAGTTCATTTTCAAGTGAGGCAAGAATATTTGCTGAGTCTTTTACATGACAAGCAGTTCCACGGCAAACGTTAATTACATTTTTGCCAAGTGGAGTTAATCTGAATTGATTATAAAAAGTTGCTACTCCGTATACAGAACTTGTGGGGAGCTCTAAAAATTCTGCAATATCCAACATTGCAATTTCAGGTACGTAGCCGTAAATTTCTTGCACATCTTGAAGAATTCCAATTAAGTGACTTCTGTTGCCAGACTCATATTGAGTAAAAAGTTTTCTATGCATTTCTTATCCAAAATAATTTTTATTTTAAATAGGGCTGACAATTCACGTGCCAAATAATTTATGAAGATAAAATGAATAGATATAAAGTATTTGTGTAGAAATATCGGAAATGCATAAAGAAATATGAGGTATATTTTTAATTGTTAAAATGATATTCTAACTAGAATATTTCTAAGTAGTTGAAAACAAATAGGATAGGAATTATTAGTTATATTTAATATTATTTTAATAAAAATTCATTAAAGAATAGTAGTCAAATAAAGCAAATATCAAATTCCTACATTTAAGAAAATATTACTAACTTTATTTATTTGTTGGGAATTATACATTCCATTTATTCAAAATCTTTCAATTAAATGATTGGTAAATATTTTTTATTATTCAAAAGTATAGCTTATGTATTTAAATATTTTATAAGCGAATGTAGTACTAATTAAAATAGTTGCAATTAGAGATTATGTTGTTAATCTGTAAAGTATAATTAGTTGTGATTTCTATCAAAGTGGTTTGATTATAGAATGAATTCTCGCTATTTTATTTAGTACAATCTGTTATGATTAGATGGTATTGTCTTATTATATGAGATTAGATATCCTATTAAGATAGATTACTAGATATAATAATAAGCATTTGATATACATTCTCGTTTAACGAAAAAAAATATTACTCTAAATGATAGGAGACTTTATGCATAAGTATTTATTATTTCTAACCGCATTATTTTTTTCAATCCCTTTATTTTTTTCTTGTGATGAAAATTCCACAGAACCTGAAAACGGATCAAACATTTTAGTAATTAACCATTATGGAGTAGATTGGTCCGAGGGTTTAGTTGGTAGTGATACTGAAAATGTAGAGAGTTCTGATGGAGAAACAATTGCATGGTGCCCTAATGGTGATGGTGGTGGCTGGCTCTCTGGAATTTGGTATCGCTCTGGGAAAGATCATATATATAAATATGGGTCAGGAAATCTAAGTGATGTTACAGGTGTTGATGTTTCTAGATGGTCTGATGATGTATGTTCAACACCACTTAAAAATGGTGATCTTTGGGTTGCCGAAACATTGGATGGGTATGTAGCATTCAAAGTTCTTGATGCTCCAACAGATTCCGCAGGCATTGCTAATAGACCACTGTGGAGTGTGGAAGTAGAGTATAAATTCTCAACAACAACTGGGTTTTAATTTATCCAAAACACTTAATAATACTTTTTTTAATGTAGCTTTCTGGAGTGAAATATGAAAAAAGCAGACTTACTTTATCTAATCGTTTTCGTAACACTAACTTTTTCTACAATTAATGCACAATTCACATCAGTACAAAGTGGTGGTAAATGGTGGTACCCAAGCACATGGTCAACAGATCCAAATGCTACTGCTTACCCAGATTCACTTGATGATGTCACAGTTAATCATGATATTAATCTTGATGGAAGCGGGACATGTAGGAATTTAACAATTAGTGCTGGTGGTAGAATACATAACGGAACAGTTACAGTGTATGGTAATCTCCATAATTCTGGAATAATAAATGGCATTTCCGATTGGTACGGAATGAAGGTGCGTCTTAAAGGTAGTTTAACAAACTCTGGGTTTTATAATGCAGGAACTTATTTTACTGGTAATACTGATCAAATCATTGAAAGTTCCGATACTTTATATATGGATTACACACATGTTAATAATCCAAATTCAAAGATAATTCTTGAAAATGTTGTAATACTTAAAAACACAAATTTCTTTCTCCATGATTCTCAACTTGAACTAAAGGATTCTCTCATACTGGTAAACACTGCATTGGATGGGGGTAAAATTATAGGAAATAATAATGTGCTTTATGGTGTTAATGGTAGAATTGGTTGGAGCGGTGGAAGTAGTTTTAGTCCGGCACATACAGAGTTAACGAGTTTGTATTTAGATGGCTCCATCAGTTTATATGGTAGTGGTGAAGATATTTCGGGACTAACTATTGGAGAAGGTGTTGTAAATAACGGAAGCATTGTTAATACTTACCAACACACTGGTGGGCGTGGAACTATCTATATAAATAGTGATTTTATTAACAATGGAACAATAAGTGATCAACAAGATGGATTATATATAAATGTTAAGAATGGTGATTTTACAAACAATGGAGAAATGAGGAATCGAAATATAACTTTTATAAACACACATAGTTTTATTAATAATAGTGATTCTCTTGGTGTGAACGAGTTTAATGGAATAGATGCAAACTCAGTAGTTATAATCAATAAAGATTTAATTTTTAAGTCAGATGCAATGATAAATATGCGTGGCGGAAAAGTTGTTTTAACTAATTCTGCTGTGTTAGATGGCTTTGGAATGGAAAATACAATTCTTGAAGCAAATGGATCTGTTATTTCAACAAGGAACAACTCTTACATATCCCTTTCAACTATTAAAGATATAAAAGCCAAAAGTGTTTCAATTGCTTATTATACTAATCTATTTGGAGAAATAGAAATTGTTGAAAATGGAGTCCTTTCATTTCTTAATTCTAGATATGGACATATTGAAGGAAGTATAACAAATAACGGTACGGTTAGTGGACGAATTGATTCAA
>CBDUTO010000185.1:0-6584 GCA_965370315.1 uncultured Melioribacteraceae bacterium | reverse complement strand
TTTGTTGAGCCAAAATTCATATACCGTTTATTGGCCACAAACGATTCTGATTGGGAATTTAAATACAATTATCTAAGTAAAATAATGGAAGAAAGTAATGAGATTGAACTTCTTGATTTACTTCCAGCATATCTGGCTATACAAAATAAATATGTCGGCAATATCGAATATGCAGCACATTTATTAAAAGTTTTCAAAAGTAATAAACCATCATCAGTTTCAATAATTGCGGATGGTATAAAGCCACCATTTATTTATCATCACAATGAAGCATTGCAAGAACTAATTATTGAACAGATATTTAATAAAAAAAATAATCCACAATTTGCTGAGACAATTGTTGCACTTGCTAATTTATCATTAAAAGTTGATAGAAATTTTTACGATAGTGTAATTGATATGCTCTCAGCATCTAAACTATATTCAGTTAAAAAGTATGCACTTGAGAAACAAGGGTTTGAGTATGCTCCTCTGAGAGATGATAGTCTTTTTATAAAACTTTGGAGTTCTGCCTTTAAATATAAATTTGCAGAAGTTGAAACAAACAAAGGTAATTTTACAATTGAATTAAAACCAGAATTTGCTCCAATAACTTGTGGTAATTTTATTTCACTTACTGAAAGTGGATTTTACAACGGAGTAATATTTCATAGAGTGGTTCCAGATTTTGTAATACAAACTGGTGACACATCCAACACTGGTTGGGGTGGACCTGGATATGAAATAGTATCTGAATTTTCTCCCCTCCCCTTTGACCGTGCTGCTGTTGGAATTGCAAGTATCGGCAAAGATACAGAAGGATCACAGTGGTTTGTAATGCATTCAATATTCCCACATCTAAATGGACGCTACACAAATTGGGCAACTGTAATAAAAGGGATGGATGTTGTTGATATTATTGACGAAGGAGATAAAATCATAAAAATTAAACTTATTAACTCAATTCTTTAGTATTTGATTTAACAAGTTTATTATTTTCACTCAGAATTTTTAAGACCGTGTAAATTTAGAAATGAGAGTTTATCCCAATATCCTCTTTGTAATTTTATTTTACCATCTGTAACATGGAAAAATCCACAACCTCTTAATCCTATAGGGTCTTTCCATTCTAAAATTGCCCATTCCCCATCTTCAAAAATATTTTCAATTATACATGACATTTCGGCTGTAGCAAACTCATTTCTAAACATCTCTTTTATTGATTCTTTTCCTTCAATTGGTTTGTTTGCTACTTGATGGTTAATGGCGTTCTGATGATAAAGTTCAATTATATCATCAGAATTTCCACAATTAAATAACTGCACCCATTTTTTCACTAACTCTTTTGGTTTTAAGTCACCACTCATTTACTTATCCCAGAAAATTCTCTGAACAATAAAAACATGTAGTTAAATTATTTCTCCTCTGCTTCAATGTACTTAGAAGTATGCGCAGGATCAATTTTAATCAACTTTGTAAAAATTGAACGATCGGGATAATCTTCAAGATAAGAGATCATTTCGCCAGATTTTGCATCGAAGAAAGCATTTATAAATGGACTTCTTCTATTAGTCATCTTTTTTAACTTTGCTAAATTATCAACTAGTTTTACAAAGCTCTTATATGCTTCTTCCCTATCTCTATAAAATACATCAATTCCATTATAATGGTATTCAAATATATCTTGACGGAACCGTTGAAAACCAGCGCTAGTAGCATCTTCAATGTAACCACGTTTGTTATAACTCGAGCTACTTGTTCCCCAACTATCACTATACCCAGTACTTCCACCCATTATAGCAATATTCAGAGCCTCTCGAAAAAACGGAGTACCACCAAAAGGTTCATAAGAGTCAGCATCAGTTCCAATAATCAATAATGCATAAAAATCTAGGAAGCTGGTAAGCGGATTAAAAGTTGTTAATTCAAAATATATGCTTTGGTTTTTCTCATATTGGAATGACCATTTATTATCCATTACGTTGAACATTAATGAACGGTTTTCAGTCCCCTCTACGGCGCGTGTACTATTAATTACGACTTGTGCTGTATAATTTATTTCATTAGATGCATCAGTAAAGAACAAATTAAAGCTACATTTAATTTTAGGCCATTCCCAATTATCTCCAGTAAATTTGGTGTTGTTTAAGTAGTCTTCAATCTGTGTCTGAAATATTTCTAAATTTTCTTTGTAAACAGATTGTAATTGTTCAGTGTTAATTTGAACTGTTGCATCAAGCTCTTGAGAATAAATACTCGTAATACTAAATAAAACTAGGGCGAAGAAAATATTTTTTTTCATAAGGATACTCTATTTTATTATAATTGATTAATCAGAATATTTTAGATATTTTAGAATAACTTTGTTTTAATAGTTATATTTATAAGACTCATGTGATACTACTTTCATTACTGATTCAATAATCGCCAGGGCTGGGCAAAAGCAATTGAAAGTTTCTCACTAACGTAAACAACATATAGCAATAATCACATAATTGTAACATATGAATTTACTAAAGAAAATAATACTAATTCTTCTTGTTTTTTATGTCAAAAGTTTTGCACAAATTAAACCTGGATCAAAGCAAATTTCGCTTTCACATTCAGATATTGCATTGGCATCAGATGCATACGCTCTATTCAATAACCCTGCTGGTTTGGCTCAACAAAACTGGAGAGAAATTGGAATCTATTACTCACCTTCCCCTTTCGGAATAAATAAGCTAGCAAATGGTTCAGTAGTTTATCATGAGCCAACAAGGTTTGGATCATTAGCAATTGCATATACAAACTATGGCTTCGAATTATACAAAGAAAACAATCTCTTTGTTTCCTATTCTAAAATGCTCTTCAAGAATTTTTTCGCTGGAATAACTATTAGCTACAAAAGCATTTCAATTAAAAACTATGGAAGTGATAATTCATTTACTTTTTTAATTGGTGGCTTAACCTATTTAACTAATAAGTTACGTATTGGATTTGTTGTTGATAATATCACTCGTGCTAGCTTTGGAAATAAGGATAACCAAATTCCTATGGCATTTGGATTTGGAATGAGCTACAGTTTAATTCCAGAACTATCTATTAATGCTGCCCTCCAGAAAGAGATTGATTTTAATAGTTCAATAAGAATTGGAATCGATTATCAAATTATTAAGTATCTCAATTTACGCATTGGTGCTATGAATGAACCATCATCGTTCTCTGCTGGAATTGGAATTAACTACTCAATCTTTGAAATTGACTATGCTATATTTAATCATCAAGACCTTGGATTTACACATCAGATTGGTGTGACACTTCAATTTGGGACTGACAAACCGCGAAGTGAAAGAATAAATGATTATCTTAGAAAAAATTGATGCAAAAGTGAAGGCACAAATATTATTTTTAATACTTCTTCCAATTGAGCTTTTAATAGCTCAGACAGATTCACTGAAATCAGTAGAAAGTATTATTAATAATTTTATTAATTCAGCTACACTTGAAAAAGAGAATTCTGAAATATATGACTTAATTGAATATTACCTAGAGAATCCGATTGATCTAAACAGTGCAAGCAAATCTGATCTAATGAAACTTCCCTTCGCAAACATTGAAGATGTAAATTTGATTACAAAGTATCGTAATAGTAATGGAGAAATATTTTCATACACTGAGCTAAAAAGGATTAAAAATATTTCTGTGAATTTTATTGAGCTACTACAATTAATTACTTATTTGCATAAGAATAAAAATAATATTGCAGAGTCAGCTTTTGCAAATTATAATTTCAAAATCCGTTCAAGAATAAATTATGATTTACAAAACAAAGAGGGCTACAATAGTGGATACTATGAGGGTTCACCACTAAAAATATATAATAGATTAAAACTTAATGCTAACTCTAAAGTATTAGTTGGTGCTTTGGTAGAAAAAGATGCTGGTGATAAATCATATTTTGATTTTTACTCATATTATTTTCAGGTTAATAATTTAATCTCTAACCTCAGTGTTCTCGCTGGTTACTACACAATGGAGTTTGGACAAGGTCTGGCAATGTGGTCGCCCTATGCATTTTCCAAAAGTAGTGATGCAACTAATTCTATAATTAAAAGAGCACGTGGTATTTCACCATATTCAAGTGCAGGTGAATTTGCATATTTAAATGGATTGGCAATTAAGTACACTGCTAAATATTTTTCAATTACCTCATTCTATTCATTTGAAGATGATGACTATTTTAATTCTAATAAAAACACATACGGAGTTGCTCTATCTGTTACGCCTGTTGAGAATATTAATATTTCCGGATTCTATTACCAAAGAGCAGAAGAACCAAATCCTATTTTATCAACTATTCCAAAAGAAGAGGTAAATAAGTATTTCTCCTTCTCATACGATGCTAACTACAATAATCTATTTGTCACTGGGGAGTTTTCAATTTACAGAAGTTTTATTGCAAGTATAAATACAATACAATTATCAATTTATAATAATTTTATTTTAGCAGCATCAATGAGAAATTATTCAAATAATTATCAAAGCTATTACGCAAGGGGCTTTGGAGAATCGAATAGGACTAGTAACGAGTTTGGAGTCTATTTCGGAATAAAATGGAAAACTCAATTTGGAATTATTAATTTCTATCTCGACCAATTTAAGTTTCCCAATGAAGGGACTACAATTCCTCTACCAAGTAATGGAAATGAAATTTCTATAAGTTATTCCTTTAATCCAATTTCAAATGGAAATATATTTTTAAGATATTTTAATGAGCAGAAAGATGTGTTAGAATTCATTGAAACTGAGAACAAAATTATTATACGCAAAACAGATAAATTTAGGTGTGAGTTTTCATTTCAACTAAATAGATCGTTAAGATTAAAATCAAGAATTGAAGTTATATACTTATCTAAAGATAAAACTATAATTACAGAAAATGGAGTGCTTCTCTTTCAAGACTTTCAATATAAACTAAAGTCAAAATTAACAATTTATGGAAGAATTCTCTTCTTCCAAACAGATAGTTTTGCTTCGAGAATTTACGAATTTGAAAACGATCTAATTGGTGTGATGACGAATCAACCTCTTTGGGGATCTGGAATTAAATGGTATTTACTAATACGTTATAAACCATTTAAAAATTTGAATATTTCTGCAAAGTACTCTGAACTCTATAAACCAAATGAGACTTTCTTAGGTTCTGGATACAATAATATTGAGGGAAATTTAGACAATAAGTTATCACTTCAAATAGATTTCTCTTTTTAGATATTCCAAAAATGAACTGAAATATTTATTGTAATGTTTTTTCTAAAAAATGCATTCCTTTATTCCTTATTTGATAAGAATTTTTATTATATTTAATTGTTACAGTTACCGTAACATTAAACTATTGTAAAGAATATTATTTTTTCAAACAGATAAATAAGGATTACAAAATGAGAACAATCGTATCAATGCCTGGTGATGGAATCGGTAAAGTTGTTACACCAGAATCTATCAGATTATTAGAAGCTGCTGGCTTCAAAGCAAATTATGTTCATGGAGACATTGGTTGGGAATTTTGGCAAAAAGAAGGTAATGCACTTCCACAAAGAACAATTGACCTTTTAGAAGAACATAAAATTGGTCTTTTCGGAGCAATCACATCAAAACCAAAAGATGCTGCTGTTGCAGAACTTGCTCCAGAATTACAAGATAAAGGCTATGTATACTTTTCTCCAATAGTTAGTCTGCGTCAGCATTTTAATTTAGATATATGCACGCGCCCATGTAAAGCATTTAAAGGTAACCCTCTTAACTTTATTATTAGGGATGGTAAAGGTGGATTTGTAGAACCTGCAGTAGATGCAGTAATTTTCCGTCAAAATACTGAGGGAATGTATGGTGGCATTGAGTGGACAAATCCTCCAGCACAAGTACGCGAGGCATTAGACACACATCCAAAAATGAAAAAGTTTGCTGATGTAAAGAATGAAGATATGGCAATTTCAACAAGAATTGTTTCAAGACAAGCTACTGAAAGAATTATTAGAGCTGCTTTTGAATATGCAACAAAACATGGTTACTCCAATGTTACTGTTTGTGAAAAACCAAATGTACTTAGAGAAACTTCTGGAATGTATCTTAAAATTGGTCAAGAAATTGCAAAAGAATATCCAAATATTTCCATGTGGGATACTAACATTGATGCACAAATGATGTGGTTAACTAAAAATCCTCAAGATTACGGTGTGATAGTAGCTGAAAATATGTTTGGTGATATTATTAGTGATGGTTTTGCTGGATTAGTTGGCGGACTTGGATTTGCATGTTCTGCAAACGTTGGTGATGAAGTTTCTGTGTTTGAACCTACTCACGGATCAGCTCCGAAATACGAGGAATTAACACCTAGTATTGTTAATCCTATAGCTATGTTCTTATCAGCTTGCATGATGCTTGACCACATTGGTGAAAAAGAGACTGCAGACAAAATACGTAAAGCTATTGCCGAAGTTATTGAAGAAGGGAAAGTTAAAACATACGACATGATGAAAATCCGTGGTGGTGCTGATGTATTTGAAAAAGGTGCATGCACAACTTCAGAAATGACAGATGCGGTGATTGCGAAACTTTAGAAG
>CBDUTO010000184.1:0-6673 GCA_965370315.1 uncultured Melioribacteraceae bacterium | reverse complement strand
AACAAAGAATGAACAAACCTTGAAACTAGTGACACACTTTAGTGAACAGACCCGTTGTCTGTGGTGATCTCGTATAATCAACAATACTTTGTAACTCTTTTGCGTTTGGTAAGCGCCAGTCACTATAATTGGCTGTCTCAGAACTTTCTGCATAGGCTAAAGCTTCTTGCCAATCTCTAGATATGCCATCATCAGATTTTTGCCACATTAAACCAGTTGCTAAATCACTTATAGTATCATCATTATTATCAACGAAGCTATTTTTACCATATTCTGGATTACTCCTAACAAGCCTAAAGTATGCTGTCTTTAAATTAGTAGTTCCTGGTTGATATTTGGGGTATCCTTTTATCCGACCATCAATAAAGTTTACTCCAAAGACAGTTTCATCATTGTTCATCGTTCTTCCAACATATGCTGTTGAAGACCAAGTTTGTGCATCAATCTCACGTTCCCCAATATCGGTATTTCCCAATGGTTGTGAGAAATAAATAGTATCAATAAACATATCAATAGCTGTTTCTCCAGAAACACGTCCTGTAAATAATATGAGTGAATAAAGTTCTTTTATTGTCGGTACTCTCCAATCATTATAACTTCCCAAAGTTGATTCATCTGCCTTGGTGAATACTTCTTCAAAAGTAATTTTATCGCCCATGTCTTGTTGCCACATAAGTCCAGTAACATTGTCTGTAATAGTACCATCCATGTTATTAGTATAAGATGGTTGGTTTGCAGTGTATTGGGCATCTTGTCCGTAAAAATTTTCTGTAGAATCTGGTATGGTAATCACACTGCTATTATCATAAAATGTAATTTGACCAGTATCAGCTATTCTGTATGTCTGAGAGAATATAGGAATATTACAAAGTAATACTATTAATATAATTTTATATGTTTTATCAAGTCTTAGTAATTGCATCTATGTACCTCATAATTTGATTAATTTCCTTTTTGTGTCAATAATTTATCTGTCGAATATAAGACAAAATGAATAAAAAATTGGTTTAAATAGATCCATATAATATTACTCATAATGGAAAATATTTTTAAAAAACCTTTAGCTTTTTTGATAGAACTGTATATGGTGCAGATGTATTAGTCCATAATACTTGTAATCGTCAGCACTGGATTTATTAACAATTGGAATCATTGTGAGTTCAATTGTTAATAAATCCAGATATTAGTTTTTATACAATTTAGAGTTTTGCAAAACTCTAAATCCTTTCAATAATTTTGCCTCTTTATGTACTGGCTTTGTAAGCTTTTAGAGACAAGTTATTTAAATTTTGCAATGAAGTGATTCTTTTGGTACATCCTTTTATTAAACATTTTTGTTTTAAGGAACGACTCACTAGAAAATGTTAATCTCTACGTGGTGGCCGATCTCCCATTGGAGGAGGTGGATGTCCTTCTATCATCTTTCCGGGTGGTGGCCCATCTGGTCTTTCTCCAGGTGGTGGTCCGCCACGTTGGCGAGGACCTATTAATCTATGCACCAGTTCAAATAGTTTTTTTCGTTGCTCATGTGTACAAATTTGTTTTAGTTTCTGAAAATGTTGAAATGTTATTAACTCAAGTTGACCCTGCTTTTTGAGAGAAAGATTAAGTAATGAGTCAGAAATGCTTGGGGCATTACTATACATTGCTTCTTCGAGCATTTCTTTTTTTACATGCATCAATTCATCATCAAGGCGCATAGTATTTTCCTGATGATTTTTTCGTAAAGCTAAGAATTGTTCTGCTTGATCATTAGAAAACCCCAACTCTTCTTTTAACATTTCTTGCATTCTAACTTTTTCAGTACCATCGTCTTTTGATCCCTGAATAATATTATGATTTGGTTTGCCAAGCCAGAGTATAAATAAAGTAATAAAGTTCATAATCACTAATATTACAATCGTCGTAATAAGATTCCTCTTTTGTTTAAATATATCCATTGTTTTGCCTATTCAAATATTAAATTTTCTGTTTGAGATCTTTCCAAATTAAAATCACTTTTAAGAATATCAACCAATTCTAAATCTGACCCAGAGTTGCTTGTTATGGCATCAGCACTTGTATACCAAATTGCTGTGGTTAGGTTTAATGCAACTAATGCAGTAAAAAAAGCTGGTTTTAATACACCGAAAATTGAAAACTCTTTTTTAGATTTCTCATTAAGTCTTTGCTTAATACGAGTATAAAAATATGGATTTGGTGGTAATGACTCTTTTTTATCAAAGAGACCTAAGGTCATATCAATTTCGTTTTCTATTTTTTCTTGTTTGTTCATTTTAACTCCCAATAATTGAGACGCTCTTTTTATAAAAAACTTGCGCTGCTATAATTCTTTTTCAAAATATACTTGCAATTGCTTTTGTAAATTCTTCTTAGCTCTATGTCCTAATGCTTCTACCGCTGATAATGAAAGATCCATTATTTTAGTTATTTCTTTATTGCTGAATCCTTCATACTTACTTAAAATAATTGCAGTTTTTTGATTTTCGGGTAATTTTGAAATTGCCCAATCAAGAACTTGCTTCCGCTCTTTCTCTTCCAATTTCTTATCTGGAGTATCAAAAGATGGAATTTCCATAATTTCTTCCTCACCATCAGTAAACTTAAAAAGAGAAGTTAACTGACCAAATCTCTTTTTCCGATTCTTACTTCTTAAAAAGTCTAAAGATTTATTTATTGCAATTCTGTAAACCCATGTAGAAATTTGAGATTCCTCACGAAAATGACCAATCGATTCATAAACTTGAATAAAAACTTCCTGTGCAATATCATCAGCATCTTCTAGATTATTTACATATCGGAAACAGGTATTCCTCACCTTTTCCTGGAGGGAATTCACCAAGTTCTCAAAATCTATATTTTGTTCTGCAGATTCAAACAATAAAAAATCCTAATATATTTTGCTTGCTTTCTGGGTTAGACGACTTATTATAAAATTACTTGTGCTAAAAAAATATATACTATGTTTTGGGTAAACGAAAATAGATAAAAGATTATTTTATCATAAGCATTTTCTTTGTCGCTAAAAATTTGCTTGTCTGAATTTGATAAATATACAATCCACTTGAAAGATTCGAAGCCTCAAATAATACCTCATAACTACCTGCAGATTTCACATCGTTAACCAATTCAGCAACTTCTTGTCCGAGAGTATTAAACACTTTTAAAGATACTAATCCACTCTCTGGAATTGAAAAATTTATAATTGTACTTGGGTTAAATGGGTTTGGATAATTTTGTTTTAAATCATAATTGGATGGAATTTCGTTTCCAATTTGTTCTATACTATTTACAATATCTTTATGTTCTATTGTTCCAAATACATCTATTGCATCACCTTTCCAGAAACCTATGAAAGTGTTGATAAAATGGCCCTCCCAAGGATTACTCGATTCATTGTTGTTGGTTCCACCATTTGATTCTAATCCCCAGTTGGTTCCATATCTATAAAAGAATTGTGTTGGTGAATAGATTGGGAAGGTTACCTTTTTAGTCCAGAAATTATCATTTGCCACCTCATCACCGTTGGTTCCGTCATCAAACATAAATAATACTTTATTAGAATCAGAATCTGGCCAACCACTACTAGGCCGTTCTAATGGTGGATTTGAACCAGTAATTATAACATTATCAATAGTAGTGAATGATACTCCATTTTTATCAACAGAGTTATTCATATCAACTATAAATCTAATTTCCACTTCATGCATATTTACATCTGGAAATCCATAATAATTACCGAACCCTCTAATTGGAAGAATTATGAAACCACTGTTTATATCGGAGGAAGTTATTATGTTATAGTAGCTAGGTCCAACTTCCCAATGTGTGTCATTAATAGTAGAATATCCAAATTTGTAGAGAATTGTTTCATCTTCAAAAGTATCAAATTGTGTAGAACCTATATAGATATTTGTATCAGCAACTGAAGGAGTGAGAAAAATATAATCAGACCAATCATTAACTGAGCTATGTGTAAATAGTGTATCTGTTATAGGATTAAATCTTGTAGCAGCAATTTCTAGCTCCATATTAACTTGAAATGTAATTGTAATTTCGGTTAAAGATTGTGCAGTTAATACGTTAACTAAAAAAAATGCAAATAAAAATAAGATCTGTTTTTTCATAACCAATGACCCTAAATGATAAACTTTTATCTACTTGTTTTACAATTTTAAAATAAGAGAAATAACTTTGTTTTACTATTCTTCCTCAATACTTTTTTTCATCTTCTTTTTAATGTTATGTAATTCAGCTTTAAGTGAAATTTCTTTCTCTGTTTCTAAGGGAGATTCTAACTGCATACGAGCAATATTTGTTGAGTGGCTACTAATCCTTTTTAGTAGCTCAATAAGCTCTAAATGTATTTGGCTAGATTCCAATGTGGCTGGAACTTCATCAAGTAATCTATCAAAATGAGTTTTTCTCAGTTCCTGTTCTAAAAGTCTATATTTTTTATACTTTTTCTTAATGTGCTTAGCATCTTGAAGATTAACATCTTTGAAAAAATCAATTGCTCTACTTATTTGTTTAATAGTAGTTAAATGATATTCTTCAATCTCTTTTTGTCCCTCTTCTGAAAATTGAATGTTTAGCTCATGCTTTTTTTCGGCTAAAGGAATTAACCGTTTCGAAATAATATCACCGATTTGTTCAACTTCAGTGGTTGTGTGCATCATTTGAAAAATTTCATGTGAGCGTTCTTCAGCAATTGATTCCTGACTTATTTTTCTTAGATATCTATTTATTTTAATATTTAAGAAATCTATTTCATCTTCTCTTTCCCTTATTTCATCCAATTTGTCAGGATTATTCTCCATAAATGGTGGCAATATTTCTTCAATCATTTTTTTAACTTTTGAAGCCATTCTAATTATTTCTGCTTTTGTTAAACTAAGAGCTAATGCTGGAGTTGTAATTAAATCTTCCTCCAAATACTTAGTCCTAAATTGTGTTTCATCCTCATCCTCTTCGATATCTGGTAATATTTTAACAATTATTTTAGCTGCAAAATTTATTATTGGTAATAATACTATGGTTAAAATAATGTTGAAAAATGTATGAGCATTTGCAATTTGTCTTGGAATTGCATCAAAATTTCCAGTTGATGTAACATCAATTCCTTCAACTGGTGAAAAACTACGAATCAATTCAGCAAAAGTAGGAATCCACCATGCGAAGAGAACTAGACCCATTACTTTAAAAAGTGAGTGTGCAAGTGCAACTCTTTTTGCCTCTCTGCTGCTATTGATACTTGCCAAGAACGCAGTTATACTTGTTCCAAAGTTAGACCCAAGTAATAATGGAATTGCAGCTTCGAGTGTTATAAGTCCTTGAGAACCAAGCACTATTACAATTCCTATAAACGCACTGCTACTCTGAATAAGTGCTGTGAAAATTGTTCCAATCAAAATGCCTAGAATAGGGTTTTCAAGTTTCAATAATAAATCGATAAAGGGCTGATAAGTTCTTAGTGGATACATAGAATCTGACATAAGCCACATTCCTAAAAAGAGAATTCCAAAGCCAAGAATTCCTTCTCCAATATTTTTAAGATTTCTAGATTTCGAAATAAAAACGAGGAAAAATCCAATTCCAACAATAAGAAGTGAATAATCAGTTAGTTTAAAAGCGATAAGTTGTGCAGTAATTGTTGTTCCTATTGAAGCACCAAGAATAATTCCAAGAGACTGAGCAAACGTCATTAGTTGAGCTTGAACAAAACTTACAAGCATAACAGTTGTTGCACTGCTACTTTGAATTATCATTGTAATAAATGCACCAACGCCTACAGCAATAAATCTATTATTTGTAATTGTACTTAAGATGTTTCTCATCTTGCTACCAGCCGTTTTTTTAAGACCTTCGCTCATCATTTCCATTCCAAAAAGGAAGAGAGCAAGACCACCAATTAAACCGGTTACAAGATAGAACACCCAATTTGATTCGCGAGCATATGCCTTAAAAAATGCAATATCGTCTTTGCCAGAATAATTATTTATACGTGCCGAAAATTCATAATCACCTTTTTTAGAGCCAATCATTACAATACTTTCAGCAATTCCATTTTTATCTGTTAAAACCGTATCATGACTGATGCTTGTTCCAACTGATTTCTGCGGAGTGGATAGAATAGAGAAATATACTGGAACACCTTTAATTGGAGTTCTACCGTTATATAATACTTTTACACTTAATGGATTTTGAAGTAGGGAATTAGCTGTTGAATGGAATACTTTTGTAAGTCTATTTTTTGAATTATGGTTCTCTACAATCTCAATAGTCATTTTAGTAGAATCAAAAGGGGAGATATTAAAATCCTTAAAATCAGTTCCAAAAATATTTGTAATTAAAAGAATAAAAAATAGAAGAGTTAAATTAATTCTGAATGTTCGAGTATTTACCATAAGAGATTTCCAAAAAATATCAAAAAAGCGTTTTTTCAATTTCCGCATTGATGCAGAGGGTGAGAATAGTAAAAAATATTGAAATAAGCTAATTTTTTGTTGTAATCGATTTATGATTGTTTAGATTAAGCTACTTGAAAACATCAAATTTGTTAGATGGAATAGATGATTTTTTATAAAAAAGATGCGTTTTTGTCTCTTTTGTATCGGAATTTCCAAATCCAGTTACAATAATTTGCGCATCAAAATATTCTACAAAGTTATTG
>CBDUTO010000183.1:0-6856 GCA_965370315.1 uncultured Melioribacteraceae bacterium | reverse complement strand
AACAGAGACAAGTTTTAGTTCTGATTTATCACTCTCAATCTTTTTCACAAATGCATCTGCGTATTTCCTTTCATCGAATCTTGTTCTGAATCTCTTACCAGTAGTGTCATAAACACTAACAACGAATTTTCCATTCTTTAATTGTCTAATCGATCCCATCTCTTACACTCCTTTAGTAATAGTATTAGCTAATGTTAGCTTGTTGATCATGGATCGATCACCTAACTTGGTGGCTTTTAACTTACCAGCTCTGATTCTGTTAGAAACAAAATCATCACTGACGTTAAGCACACTAGCGGTTTCTTTAATTGAGAATAGAAGTTTCTCTGGAAAAGAACGATCCAACTTTGATAAGTTGTATAGGAACAGATCATCATCAGATAGATGCTTGGGAAGTTTTGTAACAACCTCTTCAGCTCTAGGTCTGATGTTAATCTTGGTTCTGCTATTTAACTTATTTGTCTTCATTATTCTTTTACCAAAATGTTAGAGTTTGTAAAATGTGGAGGCTGGACTTTCCAACCTCCGGTTAATGGAATAGTTGTTATTTGCGTCTTTTACCCTTGGGGGCTTTCTTTGTAGTACCTAATTCGTTACGGAAATATTGCAAGTAACCTTCTCTTGCAGCTGAATTAGTTACAACCTTCGTCTGAAGATTGTGAGGCGCCTTTGATAAACTTCTCATTAAAAGAGTATCTCCTTTAGCAGCATCAAGATTTGCAAGTTCTGCCTTTAGGGCAGTAAGGTTATCAGCGTCCATTGCTTTTACCATATTAGTAATAGCGTTTTCGATTGCTCCACCATTCCTTCTGTGGTAGCCATCGCCACGTGCTGAAATTCGCAAAGACACCTTAGCTGACTTTTGCGCATTCATTTTATAAGAAACTTTCACTTTCTTATTTAATTTGGAAATTTGTACTTTTAATTCACCCTTCATATTTCGAAGATTGCGAATCTCGTTACGTAATTTTGCTTTCTCATAAGTCGAAAGTTTTCTGTTTTTACCATCTACACTAATACTGCCTGATGAGTTAATCTCATCTTGCTTCTTCGAGATAGTTTCCTCAATAAGAACAAGGTGGTTAACTAGTTGAGTCAACTTGTTCTCATCAGCACTTAGATTTTTTGATGATAAGTTATCACCATACAATAAACCATTAATAAAATTCGCATTTTCTTGCGCTTGTTGTTTTTCGTACTCTCGCCTTCTCCCATCTTCTGGGTCTTCGGCAGCTGTGGTAATAATGTTTTCTGACATTATATCTCCATATTGATTAAAAATAATTATTGTCGAAACGTGATAAGTGCTAGCTAGCTTCAGATTAAAATCTTATTGTCACCGTTTCTTGAACATAGATGTGCAAAAATACGACCAGTCTTAAAAGATTAGAATATGGACTATAAATAGAGTTTTTGTGAGTGGTGATATTTGTTGATATCTACTATCGTAGAGAATGCCCCTACAATAGTAGATGTGTATGCTATAAGTTTTTTAGCTTTTTGATTGCTTCGTTGTATTCTGAGCATTTTGTGTGAAGGGGGGAGTTTTCTCCCTTGGAGCCAGTTAGGCCTAAAAACTTTGATGAGTCAGAAACCGGCAATTTTCCATCAATATATATTTTGGCTGCTATAGGTTCTAGAACATCTCTAATTAATTTACCCTTCTTTTTATCCCACTTACTAATAAAATACTTTAGAAGATTCTCTAATTGTTGGTCGTTGCCACTAGTAATTGGTGTATTGCGTGGAGGGTCGGCTTTAATTGTTTTTGTTGTAATTTTATTTGTGTTTTCGCCCTTACATTTAATATATAGTTTTTCAATATATAATTTTAGCTGTCTTACGTTTCCATACCAATTATAAGTGGAGAGCAATTCTTCTGCTTCACTTTCAATTTCCATTGGATATTTATTGGCTTCAATCATCTTTTCCATAAATAGGTCTAGCAGAATTTTAATGTCACCCCTTCTCTCCCTTAGCGGAGGAATAGTAAAAACCCAATGGTGAATTCTTTCATAAAAGTCATGTGCAAATTTACCCATAGCCACCAGCGCTTCAAGGTCAGCATTCGTTCCAAAAATCAACTTTACATCTGAATGAATTTTGGTAGAATAATCACCAAACCGATTAAAAAACCCTTTATCTAAAAAAGTCAGTAGTATTTTCTGAACATCTTTGTCTAAAGTGCCTATTTCATCAAGAAATATAGTCCCACCATCTGCTGTTTCTATTGGGCCAATAAATTCCTCTTTTGCTTCGGAATGGGATCCTTGAACATAACCAAAGAGAGATGGCTCGGCTAAGTTTTTACTAAAAACAGCACAGTTTACTGCTATGTGGGTCTTATGTTTTCGATTGCTGTTGTTGTGAAGTATCTCAGATATATAGCTTTTACCAACACCCGTTTCACCTAAAAGAACAATGGTGGATTTATCACTTAATGAAAAAGAGATTTCTTTTAGAATTTTTTTGAACTTTTCATCTTCTGTATTGTTCTGTGCAATAAGATTTTTTTGAATTCTAGATAATTCATTTTGAATGAAGAGTTCTTGTTTGGACTTTGCCCCCATTTGTTAAATGCTTTATCCATTGTGCGCATTGTTTTATAGCTCACAAACCCGAAGTAAATTGTTTTAATAGAAGTTTTAGGATTCTTGACAAAATACTGCACAATAGTTTCTGCCATTCTATCTGCAAGCATGATAGCAGCATCTCCTCTTATTCTTAATTGTTTTGCCCTTTCTTCCTTATCTTTTATAGATTTGCACTTTTTTTCCTCTTCTACATGGAACTGATTTATATAATCAAAACCAAGAGGGAAAAATGAGATTGTCTTTAACCATTTTTCTTTCGCATCCTCCAATGCACTTATAATTCCCTCTTCTAGTACATCAAGATCCAAAATGTCCAGCCCTAACTCTTTGGCCCCATCCCTATAATACAATATGTGATAACTCATAGGAGCAGACAATGTTGGATGATTAAGAGCAACAAAACTTCCTGGAGTTTTGGGTTTGTGATTCTTAAACTTTGCCAATTCATTATCTTCAACTCGATTGATAAATTCTAGGGTTGCAGTCTTTTCAGTTGGGACAAAGCCCTTCTCAACATGAATGGCACTAACCATAGCATCAGACTCGGAAAGGAACATGTTTTTATACTCAAGAATTACCTTTACGTTTCCTTCTAGTTTATACTCCTCTCTTGCTGGATGTTTTTGTCTTCTAACGGCAGACTTAATTACCTCATCTATTTGTTCTAGTCTTCCATTAAGAAACACTCTTTCGCTCAGAAGGGCCTCATACTTTGCCTCTATGAAATTGTCGCTTCTTTCAAGTCTCTTAATTCGACCCTCTAATGTTTCGAGCTCCGCTTTAATTTTTTCTATATTATACCCTTCAAATTTCCTCAATATATTCACCAATTTTTAGTTAATAGACATATCCCAATATAAAAATTGATGGAGAATAATTGAAGGCGGAAATTGGAAATGTTTTTAATAAAAAAAGAGCAAAAAGTAGAGGTAAAATCAAAAAAACAAACACAAAAGGCGAGGTGAAATCAAAAAACAAACTAAAAAGTAGAGGTAAAAGTGAAAAAGTAAAGTAAAAAGCAGAGGCAAAATCAAAAAATAAACACAAAAGTGGAGGTGGAAACATAAAAACAAAGCGGTTTTCGACTAAATATTAATGGTTATCTCTGTTTTTAGTCTGAATTTAAGGATTCGTTAATTATTTTATCATTTGCTCTTACTTTTTCGATGAAAATTTTTATAAAAAACAAAGCCATATTAATGTAAATAGTTTTAGTTTTGTGATAGTTTATAAAACAGATGTGAGTTAATAGAATTATGAAATTAAAATATGAAATATTCAGGGATGAGGACGGCGACAACCTATTGCATATTTGGAAGGGATCAAAAGAGAAACATGATCCTCTGGAAATTGAAGCTACAGATCCTCAAAGCGAAAGGAACAAAAGAATTAGTTTAGAATTGCTTGATTTAATTGAAGCGGTTAAGCAAACTCTCGCAAAAGGTGAACACGTTGCTCGTGTAAGACGGTTTGATTCCTCAGCAATAAAAATTGAAAAGAAATCCAATGATGACATAAAAATTCATGGAGATGGTGGATACTACTATTGTACTCAGAGTGATTTAGAAGGGCTATTAAAATACATAACCTCGCCAAGCGTGATGAGCTAGTTAACTTAGCCTAGACAAAAGTTGTTTCAAGCCATCATCGTTGTTAATGAATTTCTCTACGCTTCTTTTTGTCTCGCTGGCAGAGTCACCCCATAAAGCTATTTGGGTAGTATTATTTATTCTTCTGTCAGCGTCAAAAACTCCACGAATAGGATTCCTTGTTGTCCCAAAATTCATAATTTCCAATGTTAGACTGTTTATTTCACCACCACCAATTGATATGACAGGCAAAGAATGCATCGCCTCTTCAGAAGCATAGTACTTATCGCTAATAATGATTGCTCTCAAAGAAGAAGTTTTGTGGATCTTTTTTTTCAGAGTTTCTGCTAAAGGTCTATCGTACAACTCTGTTAGAATATGAGTGCCTGTCACAATCAAAACAGTACCATTACTTAATAAAGATGAGATGTAATCGTTGTTTTTCCCAAGCGACTTCAAATCTGATAAATAATGTTCATTATCTGAAGCCAAAGATTGCTCATCAACTTCCTCGAAATCTTTCAAATACTCTTTTGACTTTGTGTAAACTGGATATCTCGTTAAATCATATCTTTCACAAAACCATATAGTTATTTTTAGTAGGTAATAGAAGGCAGCACGTTGGTCAAACTCACTTAGAGTAACATCACTATCGTGACCAACTATATTCCCAAATACTCTAACAATGTGCATCTCATACATAATAAATTCTTCATATATAAGTTCCTTCTTGCCATTTCTTATTTTGCTGAGTTTGTTAATCTTCATGTACGTGGTTGGATGTCCCCCCTCGCTATAAGGATCTGTTATTTTATCAATATCGTAGATAGCATTAAGAATAATCTCTAAAACCTTTCTTGATGCCAGCATCCCATCTTGATTGTTCGTTTTAAGGTAAGCATGGCTTTTTTCTATGTGCATCGATAAAGCTTCTAGGTAATTTTGATTGGGCATATTGAATCCATAAAAAATTGTTTTATTTTCGAAAGCAACTTATAAAGTTTTGTTGATATTTGAAAATAGAATAGATTAAAAATTGTTTATTTAAAAAGGAAAGACCAGAAAGGTAGAGGGCACAACCTTTCTGGTCTGATGTGTATGTTGTATTGCTACAACAATCAATTACAACTTAGCAAAAAATATTTGTTTTGTCAAAAAACATTTCTCAATATTTATTGGAATAAGAATAATGTTAAGAACTCATACCTTCACAATTAGGATATATAGCCATTGCCATTGAATAGTAATATTGAAAACAACAAGAATAATCTATAAGTTGCAATATCAATTAACAAGGCAAAGGCTAACATAAGAGTTCAATTAAATTAATTAAAAAATAAAATAAGTAGTTATCTACTTGTTCAGTCCAGAAAACCGCCAATTATCAACGACACACATGAACAAGGAAGAGAGCTGCACCCAGATTATTAGGGTGCGCTCTTCTTTATCCTTCTAATGTGTGTGTGGGCGCTTGGCGGTGCCTCTGGACAAAGGTCGGTATAATTAAGGGCTGCGCCCTTTTTTATTGCCAATTCATTCATGAAAGGAGGCGTAAATGCTTATGCAAAATCACACTAAGGTATTTTTAATCATTCTGTTGGCAATATTCTCTACTTGTAAAGAACCACCAACTGAAGTACCATTACTTGTAACAGAGATAACTGGGAAAGTATTTGACAAAAAAACTGGGACTCCACTTTCTGGTGTGCAAGTAACAACCTTACCAGTTACATCATCCATTATTACTGGGTCTGATGGCTCATATACCCTATCAGATATTGATCCGGGTACTTATAAGGTGACAGCTCAAAAAGATGGTTACAATACTAACTCTACTTATGTAACTGCTGATGAAGGAAAATCAGTTTCTGCTGATATTCTTTTGGAAACTCAAAGTGCCGAGTTAAAGGTCAACCCAGAAGCTCTCGACTTTGATGTTGGCCAGACGAACTTAACGTTTAATATCACAAACCTTACTAACGTTGGTGAAGTTACTTGGTCGATTGGATTAAATCAGCCTTGGCTTTCTGTATCTCCATCAAGTGGTTCAACTACTACAGAGACTGACATTATAACAGTTGTGGTTAATAGAGATAGTTTAGAGTTCGGAAATTACTCTGCTCTGATTACAATAAACTCAGACTTTGGTTCAGAACAAGTTAATGTAATAATGATCAAGGCAAATCCTAATGCACCACAAATTTCAATAACTCCAATGGAGATTGATTTTGGAACTTCAAATGATTTCAAAACACTTCTCTTAAAGAACACTGGAACTGGGATGCTAACTTGGACAGCAACAACAAATGAGTCTTGGTTAATCCTTTCCTCTAGCTCTGGGAGCACTACTGGAGGAAGCTCTTCCACTTTGACGGTATCGGTTAATAAAACTGATCTATTAGCTAATAATTATACTGGAATGATTTTAATAAATTCCAATGGTGGTAGCGAAGTTATTAATGTTGCAATGACTATTCCTCAAGGAACATTAAGCCCACCAGAATTACAAGTAATTGGTGGTGCAACAAAAACATCTATTCCCCTTGGTTGGACAAAAGTTAATGACTCAAACTTTAGCAACTACAAATTGTATCGATCCATAATTAATAATGTAGATGAGGGTCTGTTCACTAAAGTGTGTCAAAAAAGAATTAACTTGTAATAAAAAAGGAA
>CBDUTO010000182.1:0-6903 GCA_965370315.1 uncultured Melioribacteraceae bacterium | reverse complement strand
TCATCATTAAATTCTAAATCGCTTAACGAGTACGCAATCCATTTATTATCTGGCGACCATGAAACTCCTTCGGGAGTTGCCCAGCCATCAAGCAATATTGTTTCATTACTCAGTTCTCCGTTGGCAGAAATATTTGCAACTATAAGTTTTCCACGTCCAATTTGATATGTGATTTTTTTCATGTCAGGAGAGAGAATAGGATTTGATTCATCTTCATCACTATTGGTAAGCCTTTTAGCTGTGTGCTTCATACTTTTAAACAAATCTGATTGATTATCATCAGAAGAAGTTAGAGTGTATAAATCATATTGTCCATCTCTATCAGATGTGAAAATTATTGTTGTGTCATTTATCCATGCAATATTTTGGTCACGATATGAATGCTTTGTAAGATTAAAGGTTAAACTTTTCTCTTTGTCATTTTCTGTAATAAAAACTTCGCCACGAGCAACAAAGGAAGTATATTTTCCATTTGGAGAAACGGAGTACTCTGTAACTTTGCTTAAAGTTTTGCTTACGATAGGATCAAATCTATAATCGGATGAAATTTCAATATTTACTTTTTGTGATGTTCCAACATTTAATTTAAGTGTGTAAATATCTGTTCCACGAGTCATTGCAATTGTAGAAGCATCAGCACTTATATTAAAATATCTAGTTCCTTCATCATCAAATTTTGTTATTTGATTTACTTCACCAACTGGTTGACCATCAGAATCTATTCCAACATTGTAAATATTATATTTACCAGTGCGTGCACTTAGAAAATATAATGTGTTATCATCTGTCCAACGTGGAAGCATATCGTGAGTTTCATTATCTGTTACTTGAATATATGATTTAGCATCAATGTTGTAAATCCAAATTTCATTATCGGCTGAGCCTGTGTACTTTTCTCTATCCATTCTTCCCCAACCACGAATGAATGCAATAAGTTTTCCGTTTGGAGATATTACTGCCATATTTCCAACAGCGTTAAGTAATCTTACTGGAATTCCACCCTCGGTGCTAACGCTCGAAATTTCACTATCCCATTCAACTTGTCTGAATAATCTTCCAGTCGAAAAAAGCAATTCGTCTTCTGCCATATAATCAGAAATAACATCATTGGCTGAATGATATGTTAATCTTTTAGGAAATCCTCCACCTGCTGGCATTGTGAAAATATCATAATTTCCATATCGTTTACTTGAAAATGCTATTTGCTTATTATCTTCACTCCAATATGGAAATCCATCATAAGCCTCGTGTAGAGTTAAACGTGTAGCTTTTCCACCAACTGATGGAACAGTCCAGATGTCACCCTGATACGAAAATGCAAGTTGAGACCCATTGCTATTTAAATCTGGATATCTGACATAAGGAGAATCATCGGCTAAAAGTGTAAGTGAAATAAAAAGAAGTAAAATTGTTGAGAGAAGTGTTTTTTTCTTCATAACGAAACCTAATTTAGTTAATATTAACTCTAATTTTGACGTGTGTAAACTGCTTAAGTTTGCCAACAGAGATTTTATTTAGTGGATAAAATACGAATTTATTTTTGTAGTTATTTTGGAATATAGAAATAGTATTATCATCTGAAATCATGAAAATTCATTGATAATAAAATTAAGGTCTTGGCGGAAGTTTACAGATTAAATGGTGATAATAATAACATGATTAGTTACTTTTAAAGAAAGCTTTTTTAATAATTGGAAAATTTGAGAATGACATTTCAAGAACAAATATTGCAAGGTATTCCAGAAGAATTACCCTCAAAAAAAGAATATTCAAAGGATGCCAATAGAGCACCGAAACGAAAAGACATTTTATCTATAGAAGAGAAGCAGTTAGCTATTCGTAACGCTTTACGTTACTTCCCTAAAAATTGGCACCAAGAACTTGCAATGGAGTTTGCTCAGGAATTAAAAGATTTTGGACGTATTTATATGTATAGGTTTAAGCCAGAGTATAAAATTTATGCAAGACCAGTTGAAGAGTATCCTGCAAAATCATCTCAGGCAGCAGCATTGATTCTGATGATACAGAATAACTTAGATCCTGCAGTTGCACAACACCCCGAAGAACTTATCACATACGGAGGTAACGGAGCAGTATTTCAAAATTGGGCACAGTATCTACTGACAATACAATACTTAGCAACAATGACGGATGAACAAACATTGCATCTCTATTCTGGGCATCCAATGGGATTGTTTCCTTCATCGAAAGGAGCTCCAAGAGTAATAATCACTAATGGACTGATGGTTCCAAATTACTCGCAGCCAGATGATTGGGAAAAATTTAATGCTCTTGGTGTTACACAATATGGGCAAATGACCGCTGGCTCATTTATGTATATTGGTCCACAAGGAATTGTGCACGGAACTACAATTACTCTTATGAATGCCTTTCGCAAAATTTTACAAAAGGGAGAGACTCCTTCTGGCAAAGTGTTTTTAACTGCCGGATTAGGCGGTATGAGCGGTGCACAACCAAAAGCTGGCAATATTGCTGGTTGCATAACTGTTTGTGCAGAAGTAAATTCTAACGCAGCAACAAAACGACACGAACAAGGTTGGGTAGATGTCTTAATAGATAACTTGGATGATTTGGTAACTAGAGTAAAGCAAGCTCAAGAAAATAAAGAAGTAGTATCTATTGCCTTTATTGGAAATGTTGTAAATGTTTGGGAGCGATTTGACGAAGAAAATATTTTTATTCATGTTGGATCAGATCAAACCTCATTGCACATCCCTTGGACTGGAGGTTATTATCCAGTAGATACTTCATATGAAGAATCGAATAGATTAATACGAGAAGAACCAGAACTATTTAAACAAAAAGTTCAAGAGACTCTTCGTCGTCACGCAGCTTCTGTAAATAAGCATACAGCAAAGGGAACCTATTTCTTCGATTATGGCAATGCATTTTTATTAGAAGCCTCAAGAGCCGGTGCTGATATTATGGCTGAGAATGGAATTGATTTTAAATACTCGTCTTATGTTCAAGATATTTTAGGACCTATGTGTTTTGATTATGGTTTCGGACCATTCCGTTGGGTTTGTACTTCTGGCAAACCTGAAGATTTAGACCAAACAGATCAAATTGCAATGGAGGTGTTGCAAGAAATTATGGAAAACTCCCCAGAAGAAATTCAGTTACAAATGCAGGACAATATTACATGGATTAAAGATGCAAAGAAAAATAAAATGGTCGTGGGCTCGCAGGCCCGCATTTTATATGCCGATGCAGAGGGGCGTACAAAAATAGCAACAGCATTCAACAATGCAATTGCAGAAGGCAAAATTGGAAATGTTGTATTAGGAAGAGATCATCATGATGTAAGTGGTACAGATTCTCCCTACAGAGAGACTTCAAATATTTATGACGGGAGTAAATTTACCGCAGATATGGCAATTCACAATGTAATTGGTGATAGCTTTCGTGGCGCTACGTGGGTATCAATACACAACGGAGGTGGTGTTGGTTGGGGCGAAGTAATGAATGGAGGATTTGGAATTCTATTGGATGGAACACCCGAAGCAGAGGCACGACTAAAAAGCATGCTCTTTTATGATGTAAATAATGGCATTGCCAGACGTAGTTGGGCACGAAATGATGAAGCTCTATTTGCAATTAAACGTGAAATGAAACGTACTCCAAGTTTAAGAGTAACAGTGCCTAATTTAGTTGATGATGAGTTGTTAGAAGATCTTTTTTGATGAGGTCAAAGTTTGCCTTAAAAGTGGTGTTTGTCATTTCGAACGGAGAGAGAAATCTTTAAAATATAGTAAATATTAAAGATTCTCACGTCGCCTTGCTCCTCAGAATGACGGGCTCAATATTTTTAATTAACCTTGTTGTAATCCAGAATAAACTCATCTACAAGTGAGTTGATGGAGATTTTCAATTCTAAATCTAAATCCTCTTGGGAGGTAAAACCAACATCGTCACGTTCCCAGGTAATTGCTCCGTAGTTTAGGATATTGTTTCGTACAAGTTTTGCATCTTGTATAAACCGTAAAATAACAGAGTAAGCAAACATTCCGCTTTTACCTTTTTCATCCACTTTTATTGATACTTCTAAGTTTGGGGCGCCCTTTAATGTGCGTGCATCTGAAAAATCGATAGTTTTTATGCCAGCACCTTTAAGAGCTTTTTGAACAAATTTTTGAACTTGAGGTTCTGATATTTTCTTATTCCATTTATCTCCTTCAAAATCCCAAACATAAACACCAAACTTATTAAGCTTAGAAATTGCACGAAGTTGGTGCATCTCATATTCATCAACTTTTTGGGCAAATAATGATGATGTAAATATTATTAGTAACCCAAATAGGATGAAAAATTTATCTTTTTTCAAAAGGAACTCCGTAGTAAAATTGTAAAAGTGAAAATAAATAGTTATATATGTCAAAAATATTTATTTAAGAACATAAATAAGTATTGAATATGTAATTTACGTTTTTCAAAACATTTTGTGAAGTGATTTTATGACTAGTACAATTCTAAAAAGAAAAGAAAATTTTGAAATGATTGCTAAAACATTCTATGGCTTAGAGGAAGTTTTAGCAGCAGAACTAAGATCTATTGGAGCTAAAAATATAATACAGCATAATAGAGCAATCAGTTTTATAGGTAGCAACGAAACTATGTATAAAGCTAACCATCATTTGCGGACAGCCCTAAGAATTTTGAAACCTATTTCTAAATTCAAAGTTCAAACGCAAAAAGCACTTTACAAAAATGTTAAGAGATATGAGTGGGAAAAATTATTTTCACTTAAAGAGACTTTTGCAATAGATACAGTTGTATCATCTGAGTATTTTAAGCATTCCAAGTTTGTTGCTCTAAAAGTAAAAGATGCAATTGTCGATCGATTTAGAGATGAGTTTGGCGAACGTCCAGATGTAGATGTGAATAAGCCTACTGTAAGAATTAACGTTCATATTTTTAATGATACGTGCACAATTTCACTTGATAGCTCCGGCGATTCACTTCATAAGCGAGGTTACAGAACAGCTGCAACTACTGCACCACTAAATGAAGCTTTAGCTGCTGGAATGATTTTGTTGAGTGGTTGGGATAAAAATTCTGATTTTATAGATGGAATGTGTGGTTCTGGAACTATTCCAATTGAAGCCGCTTTAATTGCTCTGAATATTCCTCCAGGCTATTTGCGAGAATCGTATGGGTTTATGAAGTGGAAAGATTTTGATTCTGATTTGTGGAATGAAATTTTAGATGCAGTAGAGAGTAAAGCAGAATTAGATTTTAAAATTATAGCATCAGATAAAGCTCCAGAAGCAATAGAGGTTGCTGCCCGAAATATAAAAAGCGCAAAACTTTTAAAGCATATTACTTTAGAAAAAAAATATTTTGATGAACAAAGTTGTGAAGCTGGCTTTGGCACTCTCATTATGAATCCTCCTTATGGAGAACGACTAAAGGAAGAAGATTTAAATCAGTTCTATTCTGAAATAGGGGATACTCTTAAAAGTAATTTTACTGGATTTGATGCTTGGCTATTAAGTGCTAGTAAAATGGCAATGAAAAAAGTTGGTCTTCGCACTTCAAAAAAACTCACACTTTTTAATGGTGCCCTGGAATGCAAGTACCACAAGTATGAACTTTATAGTGGTACAAAAAAGAAATTTGAATAACATTTATTTGTTTGTCATTTCGAACCGATTTGCTGGTGAGAAATCTTGTGAAGTATTAAAGATTTCTCACATTCGTTCGAAATGACAACCTCTTAATTTTATTGAGAGAGAGTTACTTTTCTATAACAAACTCATCAATTAATTCTATTTCCATATCAAACTCTGTATTAGAACCTTCTTTTGGAAATGCCCCATAAGTTTTAACAATTACTTTGTCATCTAGTACTTCATAAACAGAGTAGTTGAATGCTCTATGACCAACAAAATTTTCTGAACGTTGTGATTTCTTTCCTGGTCCATGACTATAGTTTAGTACATCATAGTAAGGTATTGCCTCTTCGTAAGTCATCTCGTACCATCCACCAGAAGTAGTGTCAGTCTCTGGACGAGGATTAAAATTGTAAAGTGGCGCACCACTACTTCCATTTAAAACTTGAAAAACACCATTTACTTCTTGACGACCGTAAGTGTGCTCGTGTCCACAAATATGTGCATCAGCATCATACTCTTGCATTAAATTCCAGAATGCATCTCTTCTATCTAAATACCATTGTCTAGTTGAGTCAACATCACCTTTAAAATTTCTACCTAAGTTTGGAAGTCCATCACGCAAATGTCCACCAATTGGGAAAGGCATTTCGTGAGAGAAAGTGAAAATATGTTCTATCCCTCTCTCTTTTGCTGATTTTAAATCTTTCTCAACCCAATCCATATATTTAATGTAGTGCCAGTCTGCACGATCATCAGTTGTATCTGATAAATCTCCGTAATACCATGCATCTGTATTCATAACACAAAAATGAGAATTTCCAAAATCGAAAGAATATGAGAGACCTTTTTGTTCTTTAGGTCCGTTCATATAGACATCTTGGAAAACGTCTCTAAAGTTATCCTCATCATCTCTGTGTCTAATTTCGTGATTCCCTACTGCAGGCCAAACTCCAGGCCATACAATGCTTGGATGATTATAAACAGGAGCCATTACTTCTTTCCAATGGAGTAGTTCACGCTTGGTTCTGTTTGGATCGTGACGGTGACCATTAACCATATCGCCTGCAAAAACAACGAATTTAATATCAGGATTTGTTTCAAGCATATGATTTACAAGAGCAGAAAGCACTGGAGTGTTTACTCCATTGTCTGAGCCACGGCTATCTGACATTGCCACAAATTTAAAACCTTCTGCTATTAAAAGGTTTGATAAAAGTAGTAATACAATAATCGATTTAATAATTTGTTTTTTCATGATTTTTCTAGT
>CBDUTO010000181.1:0-7131 GCA_965370315.1 uncultured Melioribacteraceae bacterium | reverse complement strand
AATAATATTAATTCTAATATTATTATTTTTAATTCGTAAATATTATTTTTAGAAAAATTTAATCATGGATTACTATGCAAAAAATTTCAATAGTCCTTTTACTATCATTTTTATTCCTAAGTTGTAATTTCCTTCCAACCAACAAAAATGTGAAAGTTCAATCACCTTCAAAAAATATTGAGGTTTCTTTTCAATTATTGGAAGATGGAACTCCAGCATACATAGCTGACTTTAATGGCGAACGAGTAATTGACACTTCAAAACTTGGATTTGATTTCAAGGGAATTGCCTCAATAAAAAATAGTTTCCAAATTGCTAATGTTAAAGAGAGAAGTTTCAACGAAACTTGGAAAATGCCTTGGGGAGAAGCTTCTGAGGTAGTTAATAGCTACAATGAAATTATAGTTACTCTAAAAAATCCAAAAATTGAAATGTCTGAATTTCTTGTTTACTTCCGTGTTTATGATGATGGGATAGGATTTAGATACGAATTCCCACGGCAAAATAATCTTGATTCCATAATTGTTCTTGATGAGAATAGTGAGTTCAATTTAACAGGCAATCACACTTGTTGGTGGATTCCTGGCGATTGGGATATTTATGAGCATCTTTATAGCAAAACAAAATTAACAGAGATTGATGCACTTTCAAAAGCTAATCATGGAAGTCTTGCACAAACTTATATTCCAGAGAATGCTGTAAATACTCCAGTAACCATGCGTACTTCGAGCGGAATTCATCTAAGTTTTCATGAGGCAAATCTTACAAACTATCCGGGAATGACACTAAAAATAGATAAAGAGAATTTGCAATTTGTTAGTGAATTGGTTGGCTCTAAAAGAAATGGATATAAAGCAAAAGTAGAATTGCCATTTAAAACCCCTTGGCGAACAATTCAGATAACTAAAAAAGCTACGGAGCTTATTGATTCAAAACTAATTGTTAATCTTAATGAACCCAATAAACTCGGTGATGTTTGCTGGTTTACACCAACAAAGTACATGGGTATTTGGTGGGAAATGCATGTTGGAAAATCACAGTGGAGTTATTCTAGCAATGGAAAGCCTCATGGAATGCACGGAGCTACCACTGAAAATGCAAAAGCATTTATAGATTTTGCTTCTGAAAATGGAATTGGTGGTTTACTTGTTGAGGGCTGGAATACTGGTTGGGAACATTGGATTGGCTTTGAAGAACGAGAAGGGGTATTTGATTTTGTAACACTGTATTCAGATTATGATTTGGAAGAAGTTGTGCGATATGGAAGAGATAAGGGAGTTGAGTTAATAATGCATCACGAAACTTCTGCTGCTCCACGAACTTATGAACAACAACTTGATACTACATTTGCATTAATGCAAAGACTCGGTATACATACTGTGAAAACTGGATATGTAGGAAAAATTATTCCTAAGGGTGAATACCATCATGGGCAGTGGATGGTTAATCACTACCGAAAAGTAATAGAAACTGCTGCAAAATATGATGTTGCAATAAACGCCCACGAGCCAATTAAAGCTACGGGTATTAGACGAACTTATCCTAATGCAATATCACGAGAAGGTTTGCGAGGTCAGGAGTTTAATGCTTGGGCTTCTGATGGTGGAAATCCTCCAAATCACTTGCCAACAGTGGCGTTTACTCGTATGCTTGCTGGTCCAATTGATTTTACTCCAGGAGTATTTAATATAAAACTGGAACCTTACAAAAAGGATAACCAAATTAACACAACTCTTGCACAGCAGCTAGCTTTATACGTTGTTATCTACAGTCCAATACAAATGGCGTGTGATTTAATTGAGAATTATGAGAATCAACCAGCATTTCAATTCATTAGTGATGTTGGTGTTGATTGGGATAATAGTATTTCGCTTAATGGTGAAGTTGGTGAATTTGTAACCATTGCTCGAAAGGAAAAGGCTTCTGAGAATTGGTTTGTTGGTAGTATTACTAATGAAGAAGTAAGGGATATAACAATAGACTTTGTATTTCTAGACTCAGAGATTAAATACGATGCAACAATTTATCAAGATGGTAAAAACGCTCATTGGAATGATAATCCAACCGAGATAGAAATTAGAAAGATAGAGATAACGAAAAATTCTAAAATCGATTTCCACCTTGCAGCTGGTGGTGGAGTTGCTATTAGTTTGATTCCGATAAAATAAAATTTAATCAAGTTGAAAAGACTATACCCTTAATTGTTTTTATAATCGGTTTCAACAATATCTCTTATACCCTCCAGATATGGTGTTGGAGTATTGTTAAATCGTTTTTCAAATTTAGAACTATTAAAAATATAATCTCGGTCATACTGATACGCCATCTCTTTTAATTCTTTCATAATTGGAACAAAGAGTGCTAGAATTTTAAGAAGAAACATTGATAACACTTGTGATTTTGGTTCAACATTCATCTCAGCAGCAATTGCGTTTATCCATTCCTTCCCTGTCATTGGGTTAGGGGCAGTTGGCAAATGCCATACTTGGTTGAAAGCTTTATCGCTGTTGCCCAACAATGCTGTGGTTTTTCCAGCATCTGGTGTGTAAGTGAACGAGTGCTTATGCTCTAATGAAAGCATCCAATTTGCTTTTTTGCCATTGCTAAAATTCTTAAAAACAGTTTCTGTAAGCACACTTGTATTCTTTATATTGGGTCCGTAAAAATCTGCAGATCTTGCAATTAAAGCGGTTAAGTTCCCAGAGGCTACTTCATCCATAATCATTTGAGCAATGAGTGACCGCACTTTTCCTTTTTCACTTGGTGGATTTATTAGTGCTTCCTCTGTCATAGGATTAAGGCTATTCAAATCGTACATATAAATGTTATCAAAAAACACTAATTTTGATTTATGAATTTTGCAGGCATTAATAACATTTTGCATCACTATTGGCCATGTTACTTTCCAAACTTTAAGTTTATATTCAAACCCCGCTGTTAGATAAACTATTTCTGAACCTTCTACAGCATTAAGAACATCTTCTGCCGAAGTTAAATCAGCTTTGTGTAATTGGTCTGTGCTATTTATCTTAATAGGATTTCTACTTACTAAACGAATATCTTTTGTGTAAGTAGTTAACGCTTTTGCTAGTTCTATTCCAATTGCTCCACCAGAGCCTAAAATTGTTTGCATTTCTAATCTCTAAATAATTGATAATTACTTTTTAAAATATAAAATTAAACTTATAATAATTATATTTTCGATTGAGATATTAAAACATTAAATATTAGGAGTAAAAATGGAATACAGGAATTTAGGTAAATCTGGTTTGAAGGTCTCGGCACTATCGTTTGGAACTTGGGTTACATTTAACGATCAGATAAATGACGATGTTGCTTATGAGTGTATGACTGCTGCATACGATAATGGTGTAAACTTTTTTGACAATGCTGAAGCATACTCGCAAGGCGAAGCAGAAAAAATGATGGGTCGTGTTATTAAGCGTGCTGGTTGGAAACGTTCTGATTTAGTTTTATCCACAAAAATATTTTGGGGCGGACCGGGTATTAACGATAGAGGTTTATCGCGTAAACATATCATGGAAGGAACTGATGCTTCATTAAAAAGAATGGATACTGATTATGTCGATTTAATTTATTGCCACCGTCCAGATATTGAAACACCAATTGAAGAAACAGTTCGTGCAATGAATCATGTTATAAACCAAGGTAAAGCTCTCTATTGGGGAACAAGTGAATGGTCAGCTACAGAAATTATGGAAGCATATCAAATTGCTCGAAGAGAGCATTTAATTCCGCCAATAATGGAACAACCAGAATACAGCATGTTGCATCGCGAAAAAATTGAAAAAGAATTTTTGCCACTCTACACCGAGGTAGGTCTTGGAACTACAATTTGGTCTCCTTTGCGTAGTGGTATTTTAACTGGAAAATACAATAATGGAATTCCAGATAGCTCTAGGTTAGCTTTGCCATCATATCAATGGTTAAAAGATAGATTACTTTCAGAGGATGGTAAAAATGATCTTGATAAAGTTAGAGAGTTAACATCTGTTGCCGAAGAGATTGGTGTATCTATGGCACAATTAGCAATTGCTTGGACGTTGAAAAACCCAAATGTTAGCACAGTTATTACTGGTGCATCTTCTGCGAAACAGGTTCACGAAAATATGAAAGTTCTAGATGTTGTAAATGTTCTTACAGATGACGTACTTGAGAGAATTGAATCAATATTAAAAAACAAACCAACTCCAGTAGATAACTGGAAGAATAAATAGTATTAACTAAAAAATTACAGCAGTCTTAGTTTGTAGTTAAAGTATAAACTAAGATTTTTCTGTAATTGGGTATTGCAGCTATAAGAGAAACACAACCCTAAATCTCCTCTCAAGAGGGGATTCAGGAGTGTAAAACTATGAACAAATAGGATTGTAAAGTTTATATCACTTCTACAAAAGTTCTTTGGAAGAATTCCAATATAAACAATGTGACTAATACTTTTTGTCATGCGAACTAGTTCAGCATCTTTTGTAATTTGTCAGATTCCGGGTTAAGCCCGGAACCTTATAAATTTATAACAATTACATTTTTATTAGTATTAATTAAAAGTTTAGGTGATATGACACTATTTAAGCAACATCATCTTTTTAGTTTGAGTAAAATCATCAGTTTCTAATCTGTAGAAATAAAAGCCACTTGCAAGGTTGCTTGCATTAAACTCAACATTATGGATACCTTCAATCATATTGCTATTAACTAATTCAGCTACTTTTTGACCAAGCGCATTATAGACAGAAAGATTAACCATTCCAGCTTTCTCTATCGTATAGCTTATTTGTGTACTTGGGTTAAAAGGATTTGGATGGTTTTGAAACAACTCAGTTTTGATTAAACTTCCACTTATAGTTACAACCTCTGAATATTCAAAATCACCATTATTATCAATTTGCTTTAAGCGGTAATTCAATTCATTTGCTGGTGCAGTTTGATCGATAAACTCATAATATTTGGGTGAGTTACTATTTCCATGGCCTTCAACAAAAGCAATGTCTTCCCACTCGCTTTCAACAGACTTATGCTTTCTTTCAATATTAAATCCGTAATTATTCACTTCTGTTGCAGTTGCCCAATTTAGTACAATTATACCATTAGCAACTGTAGCCTCAAAACAAGTGAGTTCAACTGGTACTGCCTGATTAGTACTCCGTTCATACCCAAATCCACCACCAGCACCTCCACTAGTCCAGGAGGTGAATTTAATATCAATATATATATTCTCAGAAATTAAATGAATAACCGCATCTACGCCAACTATATCGGGTGTATTATCACTAGTTTCATTAGCCTGCCATGTTTCCCAATCGGTGTATGTATAATCAAGGTAATTTGCCGTTGTTCCAGTAGCCCACTCCGTATCATCTGGTGAACTGCTATTAGCATAACCACTCTCAGTTTTAATATTATATATACCCTGACTACTTTTCCTTGTTATCCAAACGTTTGAAGTAATACGATCTTGGTTCGCCTCTAATGTAAAGTCTGCATCATTAGCTTTTGTAAATGTAGTTGTTGTGCCAGTCCAAACAGCTCCAGTTGGTGTAACAGTTACGGTAAAATCTTTTTCAAAGTAAAGAGAGCCGGTATCAGTAGATCTAATTTTAATAGAATAGCTGCTTTTTGTACCGGCATCTGCAACAAACGATGTTAACAAAGAAGTTCCAGATATTGTAAAGCTTGAATTGTCTGTTCCTCCCGAGGCAAAAGAATATGTGTGGCCTCCTGCATCTTCTGAATCAGTGGTCGAAAACGTACCTACTGTTGTTCCACTTTCTGAGCCATCAGCAATTGATGAATTTGAAAGAGCAATATTTGTTGGTGTTGCATTTTCAATAGTGTAATCAATATCGTCTATTGCAAAAAATCCATTACTAACCGCTGTAACAATTAGTTTGTTTACACCTGTCCAATTGGATAAATTAGTCTGTGTATATCCAGACGAAACACTTATTGTTCCAGTTGTATGGAGCTGTGTATTATCATTATATCCCTTTACAACTAATTGAAAGCCAGCCCAAGCTCCCTTTATCCATAAACTATTAAATTTAATTGAATTACCAGAAGTTTTTGTTAGTATTGTACTCCCAGAGGAAGTACTATTTACTGCACAATAAAGAGCACTTCTATAGTCTGCGTTCCAAACATAACCATCACCAGTAACCGTAAAATTATGACCATTTTCTGTAAAAGTGTTGTTTGAACTGTTAAAAGTAATAGTTGAAGCGTAAATCATGTTTGTCGCTAGAAGAGCATAGCACAATAGTAGTATTAACTGTTTCATTTTGCCTCCAATTTTTCTTAATTGTTTAATTTGATAGTTCAATTCATCAATTATTTTGATTTTCTCTCATAATTATTCATAATTTGTTTGTAATGTAAAAATACCAAATAATCTTCTATTAAGTCAGATATTCCAAAATCTCACCTATTATTGAAGATTTGTATGAAGAGTTTAATTGTTTTTAGGGAGCCGGTCAAATTTATTTTGGCAGATACCGAGTCAAACCAAGAATGAAGGAGAGCCATAATAAGTTGAAAACTAAAAGTGTTTTTTTTACTTTAAACAAGCGGATAAAAAACACTGAACAAAACTGTTAATTACATAGAGGCAAATGAACACTTTAAGTATTTATATTATCCCCATTATACTGTAAAATTTTCTCTTTCGGGGCGTTTGTTAAAAAAAGGGTAAACTTCTTCATTATCCAAATTACTACAAATATTTAATTAGACTATTTGTAGCTCAATTATTCTAAAACATTTATGTTTTTGCTCTGCAAAATTTGTGCATTGCTCCACTTTTTGCTTTTTGGAGGCGTGGCGATTAACCATTGCATGACTTTTTGCTTTTTGGAGCTTTGGCGTTTAACCATTGCATGACTTTTTGTCTTTTGGGGCAATGGCGTTTAACCACGGCATGACTTTTTGTCTTTTGGAGCAATGGCGGTTAACCACGGCATGACTTTTTGTCTTTTGGAGCAATGGCATTTAACCACGGCGTGACTTATTAATTTGTTAAAAGCTCAAAATTGGATTTGAACCAGAATTGTTAACAAAATAAGCTAAGTTCTAATTTACATTGTAATTTTTCGTATCTTTGCATCATGAAAATAA
>CBDUTO010000180.1:0-7196 GCA_965370315.1 uncultured Melioribacteraceae bacterium | reverse complement strand
AAATATTTTTGCAGTTTAAGGGTAATGCAATGTTAATTAGAACTTAGCCATATTTGATAAGATGAAAACGATCATGAACTACCTTTGTCTTTGGGAATACCTCCGCTACTGAACTTTGATAAGCTTTCCACATATCCATAGAAATTGTCTCTACATTGTTTCTTTGATCTGGGACTATTGTATTTTCTAACAACTCTTTAGTTGATTCTTTGTCTCTTCCTTCACAAACATCTATAACACAACCAGTCGAAGGGGTGCTTACAACTGTTACATAGCGATGTCCTTTCTTAAAGGACTTCTCATCTATACTGAGGTTGGTAAAACTTGCTTCTTTGGGACGACGCTCCATGCCTCGGGCTACTGATATATGAATGATGCGATTAACAATATTAAATCCACAGCGTAATAATTTAGAGGTTTGAGTTTGATTCTTCGTTCCCTTTAATAAATCAATCGCAAGGCGTTTAAATAAATAAGTATGTCGCTCATAATCATCTGCCCAAGGTACTTTTATGGTTTTAACTCCTTGTGATGTTTTTACTCGTGGTACTCCACAATTTATATAAGTCTTAAACTGCATCGTGTCTAAATGTCGCCATCTGCGCGTTGATCTGTGGTCATAAATTCCACATGTTTCTAACGTATCTGGAGCTTCTGCTGTTAATCCAACATAACTAACATGAACATCTACTTCTTCTGATTCATAATTTACTGTTACTTTTTCAACTTTCCAATCATCACCAAAATTTAATAATAAATCAAAAAAATCCTCTGAAAACATCTTTTGCCTTTTTCTCCAAAGTTACTAATTCCACAACATTAAGGGTAGAACCAGAATATTAAACACTAAAAGTAATTTTTGTTCAATAATCTCTTGTTTGGATATAGCATAAGTGCTGTATCTGCACGGATTATAACTCAAGAATTAACAAGACTATAAAAAACGAAATAACGACACAAGCTTGTCCTAATTGTAACTTCGAACTAAAAGATGATTATGAGAAAAAGACCCCTCATAATTCCCTATATTCTAGATCAAATTATTCAAAGACACACCAACAAAAAACAAGCTTTATTCCCATTACTATTAGTGTTTGAAGTAAAAAACCCTCACCCCAAATAATTTAGGAGTGAGGGTAAATTGTAAAAGTATTATTTTAAAATTTATTCTTCTACTGCAAGTAATCCTTCCTCTTCTTGAATTAGTATTCTATCCAAATCAAGGAGAATTAATAATCTGCTCTCAAGTTTTGCTATTCCACTTATAAATGCTGATTCAACATTAGCTGTCATCTCTGGAGCTGATTCTATTATAGATGATTCTATTCGTAATACTTCGCTTACCTCATCAACTATAAAACCGATATTATTATTTTTATATTCTACAACTATTATTCGTGTAGATGTCGTATAATCTAATTCTGAGAAGCCTAGCTTTTCTCGTAAGCTCACTATAGGAATTACTGAGCCTCTTAGATTTACAACTCCTTTTACAGCTCCTATTGAATTTGGAATTTGTGTAACGTCCATCATCTTATTTATTTCTCTTACTTGAAATATGTTAAAGCCAAATTCTTCATTTCCTATTCGGAATGTTACTAACTGTAATAGTTCATTCTCAATTGTTTCTTTCTTTTCTTCTGCCATAATTACGCTCCTAAGAGTTTATTATTTTTAGAATTATCCATTTTAAACTGTTCTACTAATCCACTTAAGTTTTCTGTTAGTCTATTTAAGTCCTCAGAGGCTGAAGCTATTTGTTGAACACCAGCTGCTGATTCATTTGCTACATTATTTATTGCTTCAACATTTGTAGATACTTGTTCTGCAGTTGCCGATTGTTCTTCACTAGCAGCAGCTACTTGGTTTATTTGAGTTGCAACGTTTTCTGTACCCTCCAAAATTGCTTTTAACACTTCGCCAACTTCATCATTTAATTCTAGACCATTACTAACAGCTACTCCAGCTTCCTTCATTGAGTCGTTTGCTTCCTTAGCTTCTATTTGAATTGCTTTAATTGTTTCAGCAATTTCTTTTGTAGCTTTTGTTGTACGTTCTGCCAACTTACGAACTTCATCCGCCACAACTGCAAATCCTCTGCCTTGTTCACCAGCTCTTGCTGCTTCAATAGCAGCGTTAAGCGCTAAAAGGTTTGTCTGATCTGCAATATCATCAATTACTTGTGCTATTTCACCAATTTGATCTGTTCTATTTGCTAAAGATGATATAATATCTCCAGTGGCTTTAGCAGATGAAACTATATTTTCCATCCCTTTTTTAGATTCATCAACTTTAGATACACCAGCGCTAGCTTGTACACTTGATTCCCTTGATGCTTCTGCAGCAATAGTTGCATTACTTGCAGTTTCAACTATTGTTCGTGACATCTCTTCCATGGCTGCTGCAACTTCACTTGTTTGTGCGCTTTGTTCTTGAGAGCCAGCCGCCATTTCTTCTGAACTTGAAGATATTTGTGTACTTGCACTTGATGTTGCTTCTGCTGCACTCATAACTTGTTGCATCATATTCTTTATATTGCTTACTGCTTTATTAAACCCATTAAAAAGTTTTGCAATATCATCATCTTTCTTTTCCGGTACTACATTTACAGTTAAATCTCCAGATGAAAATTTATCCATCTCTTCTAAAAGAACAGAAGCACTTCTTGCTAGATAAACTTGCTGTTCTTCAGAGGCTGTTTGAGCATCTTTAGCCTCTAGAGCAGCCTTTTCAGCAATTTCACCTTTAGCTTTAACTTCGTTAAGAAGATTTTTTAGGTTAAAAATCATTTTATTAAATGAACTTCCTAAAACTCCAATTTCATCATTTCTGTCAAGATCTATAGACACATCAACATCTCCATCGGCTACTTTTGTTGCAATCTCTTCAAGTTTTTTTAATGGAGTGGAAAGAGTTTTAGCAAAAAACAAAACTAATGCGGCAACAATTCCCAATACAATTGTCAAGAAGATAATTATTTGAGAATTAATTTCAGATATCTCTTTCTCAACATCATCAATATAGATTCCGCTACCAACTACCCATTGCCATTTCTTAAACGATTTAACATAAGATACTTTTGGGGATGCTTCACTGTCACCAGATTTTATCCAAAAATAGTCAACAAATCCTTCTCCAGGGCCTTTTGCAACTTTTACAAATTCCCTGTAAATATATTTTCCATTTGCATCTTGAAAACTATCTTGAGATTTACCCCTAAGATTTGCATTAACCGCATTGGCAATAAGTATATAATCATAATCATTAATCCAAAAGTATCCCCCATTATTGTAGCTAAGATTTTCCACATAGCTTATTGCCAATTCTTTTGCTTGGTCTTCAGATAATTCTCCATTTTGATACTGTTTAAAACATGATTCGATAACTTTATACGTTATTTCAACATTCTCTTTTATACCATCATTTTTTCCATCGTAAAATGTCTTGTCCACAATAGGCATTAAATAGAAGAAGAATAATAGTAAAAAAGGTAGGACAATGATTAGTGACAACGAAATTATTTTACTAAATATTTTCAAGTTGTTTATCATTTTTAAATTCATAGCTTAACTCCTTTTGGTAATGATTACCATTTTTAAGTTAGCTCATAAACATTATTTGCTGATGTACAATTGCTATTTAGTTAATGCCAAATAATAAATATGAGTAAATTCTGAGTTTTTTAACTCGTTAAAAAATAATTAATACCCTCAGAATCAAAAATATTTATGATTCTTGACTATATAGTCGACAATTAAACTCAATAGTTTAGAGAAAAGAAGTAAGCAATTTATTTTGGATGGTTAACTGGCTATGCTAAAATGATAATATTAATCAGGCGATTATATACGGATATTAATATGACCAAATTTACTATAATTCCGTGATGTTTCTACACGGTTTCTAGACTTATATGAAAGATACCCAATAAACTGTCCCGCAATGTTTTTATGTGGGAACCATTTGGGAATGCGGAGCATTGAGTTTACCGAAATGACAAGAGGTTTTGTAACGTTTTATTTCCACCGTGTTAATACTACTGAAATTCTTAAGATTTATAATAAACTATTGCGACACAAGTGGCATAATTATCTGAGTGGCTTATTGATATTTTAAGTTCTTTATCATCTCCAAGTATCTCTTTAACTTTTCCAAATAATCTTGCATTAGGATACCCATTAGCTTCATTATAAACTTCTATATCTTTCCAGTTAAAACCTTTGTTATCTGGAGTTGCTAGTGCCTTGGCAATTGCCTCTTTTGCAGCAAAACGGGCAGCGTAATGTTGGTATGGTGAACCTTTTGAGGAGGAATAATTTATTTCAACTTCTGTAAATATTTTCTTTATAAAACTTTCACCAAATTTGGATATGCTTTTTTCAATTCTATCTATTTCTATTAAATCTGTACCAATTCCAAAAACCATTTTCTTCTCAAATTCTAATTATTTTTAATGTCATTCTAGCATGTTTCTAGCTGGAATCTTTTACATATACAAGGAGATTCCCGATAAGAGCTTTCGGGAATGACAGCCATTTTAATATCCTACCGCTTCACCATAACCACGAGGGTCGGAAGCTCCCCAAATTATATTGTTTTTGTAATCAACAATAATTCCTTCGGCTCTACCGAGACTTCTTTCTCTACCAATGAAATGACCTTTTTTTATTAAATTTTCTTTTACATCTTCTGTCATTCCAAGATGTTCATAATCAATCTGTTCAGGTTTCCATTGATGATGAAACCGTGGACGGTCTATCGCCTCTTGGATATCCATATCAAAATCAATTACATTTAGAATTACTTGCATTACTGTAGTTATAATTGTAGATCCTCCAGGAGCACCAATTATAATGTATGGTTTATCATCCGAGTTTAGAACTATGGTTGGAGTCATTGCACTGAGCATTCTTTTATTTGGCTCAATCGAGTTTGCTTCTCCACCTAGTAATCCAAACTGATTTGATGTACCTGGCTTTGCAGAAAAATCATCCATTTCATTATTCATAATAAATCCAGCACCATCGACTACAATTTTATTTCCAAAAGTTGAATTTAGTGTAGTAGTAACGCTTACAGCATTACCTTGTGCATCCACTACAGAATAATGTGTTGTCTCTTCACTCTCTTTTGCTGGTGGAGAGGCGAATGAAATATCATTTGATGGGATGGCCATATCTCCAACTAATGCCGCAATCTCTCTACCACGCTCTTTTGAGGTTAACCAATCCTTTGGAACTGGGTAAAAATCCTCATCACCTAGATGCTCTGCTCTATCTGAATAAACATATTTTAGTACTTCAGAAACAGTGTGAATATAATCACTACTTCCCCAAGAATTCTTTTCAAATGCAAAATTTTCCAAAGAGTTTAATGCTTCCATCAAAGCAATTCCACCAGATGATGGAGGTCCCATTGAAACAATTTTGTTACCACGATAATTACCAATAATTGGAGTTCTCTCAACTGGTGAATAATTAGCTAAATCTTCTAAAGCAATAAATCCTTCATTCTCTTTTGATTGATTTGAAATTAAATTTGCAACTACCCCTTTATAAAATCCATCATGCCCTTGTGACTTAATTGCAGAGAGAGTTTTTGCTAAATCTTTTTGAATTAACAACTCCCCTTCAGTAAAATATTCATTCTCTTTAGTGAATATTTTCTTTGTTGATTCATATTTAACAAAACGTTTTTTGTAATAATTTAAGGCTTTTGCAAATCTGTAACTTATTGGAAATCCAGCACTTGCTAATCTTATTGCAGGTTGAATTACCTCTTCACGACTCATTGTTCCATATTTTTCGAGTGCATAAAGCATTCCAGCTACACTTCCCGGTACTCCCGATGCTGCCCATCCCTTAGTACTTTTATTTATATCAAAACTACCATCATCATCAAGAAACATATCTCTAAAAGCTTTTTGCGGAGCTTTTTCTCTATAATCAATTGTAGTGTTAGTTCCATCTTGTAGATGAATTACCATAAAACCGCCACCCCCGAGATTTCCGGCTTGAGGATAAGAAACGGCTAATGCAAATCCAGTAGCAACTACTGCATCAATTGCGTTTCCACCTTTTTTTAGAATATCTACTCCAACCATTGAGGCTATATCACTTGCTGAGACTACCATTCCATTTTTGGCTCTAATAGGAGCTTTTGATTTAGCAAAAGAAAAAGAGCTGAACAAAATGATAAGAATCAATAAATATGAAAATATATCAGAAGATTTCACACCCCAAAAAAGGGTTCGAAATGAGAGTTTCTTAGTTAAGTTCAATTTCTTAGAAAACATCAGCATCAACCTTTAATCCTTTTTCTTTAAGTTGTTTATTAATTATTTCACCAAGTTCTTTTAACTCTTTAAGAGTTGTAGATAAATCTTCGACTAACTTTTCATCGTACATTATTTTGCCAAGATTATTTTCTTGGTTTTTAACTTCATCAAAAAATCCATTCAATTTAAGAACAAGTCCATCTGTGCTTTTTAATAATTCATTTATATTGCTAATCGATAATTTAAGTTCATCACCATTTTCAACTATAAACTTATTGGAATTGGTTACTAATTCATTGCTATTTATTAGCAATTTAGAAAATGAATCCCCATTCTCTGAAATAATTTTATCAGTCTTTGCGATTAGTTGATTTAAAGCAGACACACTATTCTGTAATTCATCTATAAATTCTGAATTGTTCATTAATTTATTGAATGAACTTAATGCATCTTTAATTTCATAAATTACATCAACCAAATCATTTTGAACAGATCCAAGCATTGCCATTGTCGTTGAAACATCACCTAAAAACTCCCCTTTATGTACTTGCGAGAAATCAATTGGATTTTCTGAATTACCAGGTATAATTTCTATCTTTTTCCCCCCCATTAAATCCATCATCATAATAGAGAACTTTGCATCTTCTCTTAAATTACAATTAGGAGGCAATAAAGCTTCAACAATTACGGAATTATTTTTGTTGTAGATTTTTTCGACATATCCACTCTTAATTCCTTGGATTGACACAATATCTCCAACAGATAACCCTGCAACGTTATCAAATGCAATTGAAAGGTTTTTCTCATCTGAGTTGAAGCTGAAATTCTTAGCCCAGCCAAGTACCCATAGTAGCACAATAATTCCAACAATTACTGTTATACCAACTATAGGTTTTTTCCGGTAGCTCTGCAAGCATGC
>CBDUTO010000179.1:0-7474 GCA_965370315.1 uncultured Melioribacteraceae bacterium | reverse complement strand
TAAACAACACCATAGTTTTCTTTCATAGTTACGTTTAATTGATGATCGATAAATTCTTCCCAATCAATTTTCATATTTGCTCCCTAATAAGAGTTAAAAGATATGACATTGAAAATTACTTATAAGTGTTGAGTTTTACAATTAAGAGGATAGTCAAAAAGAGGGAATATTTTGAGTTTGATTATGGGGAAGATTACTTTCAAAAATGCTATATAATTATTGGAGTATTACATATTGTATAAAATCGCACGGAAGTCGTGAGTCGAAAATCGTGAGTATCAATAGTGTCCCAACTATTTATTTTAACGATTTTCGACTTACGATTAACTAGACCAATCTCTATTTCACATAAATTGAACCACCTGAAGTTTTAGCTGAGAAATTAGCACCACCGCCATTATATTTTCCAATAAATTTAGATTTTGTGATATCTCTTGCTCGGGAGATATCAAACTGATTATGAATACTACCACCAGATGTCTTTAAGGAAACATCTGCTTTAAATTCTGAAGGTAGTTTTACTGAAATACTTCCACCAGAAGTATAAAGTTCCACACCTTCATTATGGCCTTTGTATTTTAAAGAAACATCACCCCCACTTGTTCCTGCAGTAACCATACCATCACTTACACTCAACTCTATATCTCCTCCAGAAGTCTTTGCTTCAACACTTCCTCTAATATTTTTAGCTTCAATATCGCCGCCAGAAGTTTTTAATGTAGTACTTCCTTCAAATTCATTTATTTCAATATCGCCCCCAGAAGTCTTTGCTACTAAGCTCCCTTTAGAATTTTTAATTTCAACATCTCCTCCAGAAGTATAGAATTCAAGTTCTCCATTTATCCTTTTGATTTCTATATCACCACCAGAAGTTTTTGTATTTACACTGAAATCATATGGAACCTTAACTTTTATTCTATAATCTTTTGAAGAGCTCCAACTGTTCCAATCATACTTTTTCTTAGTAATGACTTTAACCATTCCATCTTCATATGAAAAATTAAAATCGAAATAATCATTAATCGATTCACTCCCCACAACGATAATATGCACCTCGCTATTATCCCAACCAGCAATTTCAATATCTGCACCACTCACTTTAATTGCTAGTGATTCATTTGAATTAACTGAATAATTCTTTTCGTATAAAACATCTCCTTTTGCAATTGTATTTGCAGAACTAAATAGCAGTCCAGCAATTGTAAAGATTGAAATTAAAAAGAACTTTGTTTTTTCTTGAATAGCTTTCATAGTTTACTCCTAAGTTATTGAACTTTTCTTTAGACTAATTAAATTCGATTTTGTTACACGATATTTTATTAAAAATGCATTACTCATTATTCGAGCTATTTTTGTAAATTGGAATTAAAATAATAATTGGTTTTAATGGAATTTATAATAGTTGCCGTTGGTGCAGGGTTTGGTGGTGGATTACGCTATTGGATATCAGAATATATTTCAAAAGTATATCCAGTGCTCTTTCCATATGGCACTCTTGCAGTTAATCTTATTGGAAGTATAATACTAGGATTATTAATTTTTGGATTTCATGAAAAAGGGAATCTACACCCCTCATTGAAATTATTTATTGGAGTTGGCTTCTGTGGTGGATTAACCACTTTCTCAACATTCTCTCTTGAAACATTTCATCTCTTAAAGAATACCGAATTTCTATTTGCAAGTCTTAATATTTTATTAAATACTTCTCTAACACTAGCTGGTATATATATTGGCTATATAGTAACTAGATAATTTCAAGATTAAATTGAATTTTAGAAAGATAAATAGAGTTCTTGTTTTTATTTTATTTTTTCCAATTATATTATTTTCCCAGAACAAATATGATTGGAATCAATTTGGAAATGAAACGGGTGAATACTATTCGGCACCATTTAATTGGGATAAAACTGATATACTTACTTTTGGATTAATTGCAATTGCAGATATTGGTTTAATGCAGTTTGATGATTCAATAAAAGATCAGTTTTTAAAAATTAATTCAAACCAAAATAATTGGTTAATGGAAGCAGGACGTTATTGGGGAGAGCCTGTACCATCCATTGCTTTAAGTGGATTTTTGCTAATTCATGGATATGCTACCGATGATGAAACTACTAAAAAACTCGGTTTCGAAATTGGACAATCCTTTTTCTATTCCATTTCTGTAACTAGTGCATTAAAAATTATAATTGGTAGAGCACGCCCAAATACCGGTTTGCCATCAACATCATGTTCTCCATTTTCCTTTTCTAATTCCAATTGGTCACATCCATCTGGTCATACGACTATTGCTTTTTCATTATCTACAGTACTGGCAGCAAATACAAACAATGATGCATTAAAAGTCTTGGCATTTATTCCAGCAGTGTTAACTGCTACATCACGAATGTATCAAAACCATCATTGGGCATCAGACGTTTTTTTAGGAGCAGTAATTGGATATTTTACAGGAAAGTTTGTAACTGACCTACACAATCAGAATGAAGTGACACCCTATATTAACAGTACTCCGCTTGTTTCACTTTCATTCTCATTTTAATTTTTTTGGGATATCTTAACATGAATAAAACATATTTTATTATTTACGTTGATGACTTTGATAAAACAAAACTCTTTTATGAATTGTTGTTTAACATAAAACCAGAAGTTGATGAACCAGGTATGTGTGAATATAAATTACCAGATGGATCTACTCTTGGTATAATGCCTAGTTCAAGTCTTGCAAAATTATTCGGGAATAAATTTGTTGAACAAAAGGATAGGAGAGCACTTCCGAATGTGGAACTTTACTTTCTAATGAATAATGGTTTAGAATTTCACAAAAGGGCCTTACAACTTGGTGCAACAGAAATAAGAAAAGTTGAAGAAATGGATTGGGGTGATAAAGTAGCTTATAGTCTTAACCACGATGGGCATATTTTAGCATTTGCTGAAAAGATTATGTAATAAATAATAATGATATATGAAGATTACTGCCGAGGATTTTTCCTCGACAGTAATTTAATTTATTTAAGTAATAACATCTTTTTTGTTTTAATATAATTGCCACTTTGCAATTTATATAAATAAACTCCAGAAGTTAAATTACTAGCATCAAACATTACTTCGTAATTTCCAGCACTCTGTTGTTCATTTACAATTGTAACAACTTCCTGACCTAAAATATTAAATACTACCAAAGTTGTTATTAATGTTTCATTATTATTTAACGGTATCGAATAGCTTATTAAAGTATTCGGATTAAATGGATTGGGATAGTTTTGAGAAAGCTCATAACTATTTGGTATTTCCTGTTTCTCTTTCCCAACGGATACCATGTTAGTCTTATTACTAATTATAAGTCCCCATTGCTCAATATATAATGGAGAATAATTCATTTGAGCTGATAGAATCCATTCCCCTTTTGAAAACTCACCATTAAAATCATTTAAATTCTCATTGGGATTACTGTTTGGTTTATAATGCCCAGTAACCAATTGCGAATCAACATCTAAAAATTTATCCAATTTAAGTGTTGCCTCTTGATTAAAAATAATTGACAACATTTTTTTACTATCACTATTTCCATAGAATAAATCCCTATTCAACAATTCAACTGTTGTTCCGCTAGGAGATTTTAATGAAAGATTTATTTCGGAAAGATTAATTAATTCTGAATTAAAAATTACATTTAAATCATCAATTTCAAAATCGTCTTCTACAATAATTGTATCCTGAAAATCAAAATATCCAGTACTACTACTTGTACATTTATATTTATTCCCTTTTTTAATATCAATTTTCTGATAACCATTTTCAGGGTAATATGATTTATTACGATTAATAGAAGTATCACTAGCAACAATCCGGTACTTTATACTATCATTTTCAGTAAAAGAAACTGAATCTTCAAAAAACTCAACAAATAAAAGAGAATCATTTAATTCAACAAATGGTAATTTTATTAAAGTTCCATCATTTATAGAGTATTCAACATGGCTCGTTACAAATTCATAATTATCACTAATTTCAGCAAATAGTTTTATTGGGAAATCGTAATTTGTTAAACTTGTAATTTCATTATGTTCAATGGATGGATTGGTAGTATCTAATCCACAATTAAAATTAAATGTAAAATTAGGAGCATTTTGAGGATAATAATTATAAGTATGTCTTAACGAATCATATATACTAAAATAATATCTTATTGTGCTTCCGTTTTGAATATCTTTTATCTGCCCCACATATTTGTTATCATTTCCAATCTCATTTAAGTATTGAGGAATAAAGTCTCCTTCACTAATACTAACATGTAATTTTAACGAATCATATTCAAGTGAGCTTGTTTTTGATAAAACATTCACTAAAACATTTTTATTAGAAATATCTTCAGTATGGGCAATTGGTGTGTGTTCAAATATTGCCTCAACAAACTCTCCAACTTTAATTGTGAAAGGAGAACCACTAACAGTATTTGTAGCAACGGGAATAACAATAAAACTACTGATCTCTTCAATTGCTCTTTCAGTATCTATTGATAGGGTATCAAGTTCGGAATAGTAATCTACACTAGCATTGTTATCTGTAAAATACGTTATTAAGACTAATTCATTTTCATCACTTATAGATTCAAAATCTATCCCCAAATAACCCTCTGAACCATCATTTGTAAATCTCAAGAACTCAGCTGATAAAGCTTCTGGGTCCATTTCGCAAAATGTATAGGGTAATGTAGAAAAATCTTCTCCAACTTTTGATGTACTATAAAAAGGAGCTTCTTCAAATGAAGGTAATCTACTATCCCAATTTTCCCCTGATAAATAGCACCATGAATAATACTCTGGCATAACATTTTCAATTGTGGTTCCATACTGATAAAGTACTGCACCAATAACATGCTCTATATCCAAATCTGGATTCTGTTGTAAAGCATGCCAGATATCTCTAATAATATTTACGCTGTATTTTTGAGATAAATAATGCATAAAAATGCAATCAGAATATCCTGAACTATTTTGGAATGAATGACTAGGCTCTACAATATCTGAACCCCAATTAAGATAATTATAATAATCGTTCACATTATCATATCCAATATCTTCAACCCAAGTTGCATTCATTTCTAGAAACCAAGAAGGCTCATTCCAATTGTTATATACCATTTGGATTGCATGCATAAATTCATGTATTGCTGTAACTTTAGCTGCCCCAATTTCGTATCCCTCTGGGTCAGTATTCTGAGGAAATCCTTCATATGATGAGTTCATAGTAATTGTAGTTAAGCTATCAGAAGATAAATAAGGATATGAAGTATATCCATAATATCCCATGCTTTCAAAATATATTTGATACTTTTCTTGCCCAATTGGTGGTGCAAGGTATCCAAGAGTATCTATAAGAAATTCCCATGTGTAATCGAAATAGCTAGCAATTCTTTCAACATAATCTGGAACACCTGTGCTATCCAAATCTTCTACAGAAACTGCATCATCACCGGTTAGTTCATAAGTTAACTCAAAGTTACCAGATTTAGATATATATGTAAAACTATTTAATGCTCTTTTTCTTTCTGGGCTTAGGTAATTTTCTATTATTGAAATTGTTTGCTCTGATAATAAATTTTTACTCTCATAATAATCTCTAATAATGTCTGTACCGCATTTTGTTGGTAAATCATTCGCTATTAAATATTTTTCATCCAGTTGAGATTTATCAAATCCATAGTGAAATTTCTGAATCAGAGATTCCTCATATGTTAATTTGCCATTTTTTTTATCCTCTTCAATTAACTGTATCCCATAAGAAGGCCTTCCTTTTCCTATAATATTAAATGTAAATATTGGAATTATAATTGCGATTAAAAATAGTGTGCTCATAATTGAGGAATGGATTTTAATTCTCAAAGTGTTCTCCTATAAAATCTTATTTTTAAATATATTTAACCAAACTATCGAATAATATCCTAAAAAGTTAATAGGGAGTTGAATATATTATTATGTAGGCAAATAGAATTTTAATGATTTTAAGCTGAATAATTTTTATTAAATATTTTTAATCTCGGATATGCTTTAATAATTGTTTCTGGAACTTCAATAGTTTCTCTAACTTTCAAAAGATGTAACAACTCAAAAGCATTTGCAACTGCATCACCTTTGGGATGATTATTCATTACAATATAGATATCTTTTACTTTATCATAAACTTCTTTTATTTTTCTACTTATAAACAAAAGTTCACTTTGAGAATAAAGATACTCATAGCGTGCATTTTGCTCTACGTAAGTTTGCTTCTTTCCAAAATTACTCAATGAGTTTTTCCAAGCTTTTTCATTTCTACCATGAAATCTAATATAGGTTGCATCATTTCCAGCTATTGGATTGAATTCAATCGACTCTCCAATACTCGGCTGGTCAACTGTACAAAATGTAATTGACTTAGCCCTCTTCCCTACCCACGATTTATGACGAACTTCTACAAACTTACTATATCCATCAAAAAGTTCAATTACCCTTTGCATGTAACTCACATTTGCTTCATTAAATTGAAATGAATATGGGAACTGTATTAAAAGTCCACTCAACCGCTCTTCTTCTGCTAATAGATCAAGATTCTGCTGAATAGATAGGACTTTATTTTTATCAAACGACTGTCTGTGTGTAAAATCTTGATGAAGCTTAATAGAAAAAGTAAAGTTTTCTACATCCTCAACCTTGCGAAGCCAGGACTCAACCACTTTTGGATTTAAATATGTGTAATAACTAGAATTGACTTCAACAAAATTGAAATATTCAGAATAAAATTCTAGCCAATCAAAATTGGATGATTGCTGTTTTGGATAAAAGCTTGGCACCCAGTCTTTATATGACCAGCCTGCGGTTCCAATATGTAGTTTTGGTTGTTTCAAAAGTTGTTTAAGTAATAAACTTTATGAATAATCTTTTTTAAATTGCTTAATAGTTTCTATTATTTCATCAACTGTTTCTTTTAATTCTGAACCCATTTTTTTTGCTTCGTCTTCATAGTTTTTACCCATAAAACTAAGCAGTGCATAATAGATTGGTTTTACTCTCTCTTTAATACCAAATTTATTTTCTTGGAAAATATTGTAAACTAAATTGTATTGTTTTTTTGAGATAAAGAAATTAAGAATTTCTGATATTTCGAAAGTCCATTCTTCGATATATTTACTTGTAAATAATTCATCCTTCCAAATTTTAACAGCCTCTTCTATTTCATCATTCCAAAGTAAAACAGCTATGAAGGTATGTAAATTTGGAAATTCTTCTTTTATTAGCACAGATTTTCTAACATAATTCAATGCTTCATACTTTCTTTCTTTTCTTTCATATAACATTGTTGCAAAATTACTCATTGCTTGGAAATATTTATTTTTATTTTTAATGGCTTTTAAATAATATTTTTCTGCTTTTTTGTAGTCTTGGAATTCTATTTGATACAATAATGCGAGATTAAACATTGCAATAGAATCACCATT
>CBDUTO010000178.1:0-7576 GCA_965370315.1 uncultured Melioribacteraceae bacterium | reverse complement strand
TTTATCCATATATTTTTTGATTATTGGATGTTTTATTTCTTTTTGATTTAGATGGGGTTATAGTTCTCCATAAAGATAGAAATGAAGATGAACTTATACGTTGTATGAAGGAGTTTACTGAAAAACTTGAGAAGGATAATTATTTTACTGGTATTATTACTGCCAGAAATTCTGATGAACTAACGTCTAAACTTTCTAAAATTAATAACTGTAGGGTTGTTACTGCATCATTTAATAAAGTATCAAAAGTAGAGGCTATAATTAAAGAGCTTAACCTTGATTTTGATAATGTTCTCTATATTGGTGATGATATGCTGGATATTCCTTTGTTGCAAAAAGCCGGAATTGCCATGGCCCCTAGTTCTGCTAGACGTGAAGTTAAGCGTGTTGTCGATTTTACAATAGATATTACCGTTAATGGTAGCATTCTTAATTCTGTTCTCGATTTAATTAAAAAATTAAAACAATGATTCGACTAATTAAAATATTATTCTTCTTTGTATTGCTTTTTACCCTTGTCACTTGTGATGATAAAGCAAAACCAAAAGTGAATCTCGCTATGGAAGAGGAGAATATCCCTATCCAAGAGAGTTGGAATTCTAAAATCCTTTTTACAGAGAACGGATTGTTAAAAGGAATTCTTTATACAGATTATCTTGAGGCTTACAAGAAACCTAAAGAGAAATTACTTGAAAATGTAAAAGTAGAATTCTTTAATACTAATGGAATTAAAACTTCGCAGTTAACATCAAAGCGAGGGCGCATAAATGATTTAACTCAAGATATGTATGCTATAGATAGCGTGGTAGCAATTAACGATAGTGCCAATGTGAAGTTGGAAACAGAAGAATTAATGTGGAGAAAAAAAGATCAAAAAATTGTATCTGAAAAATTTGTTCGTATTACAACAGCGACCGAAATAATTGAAGGTTACGGACTTGTTTCAGATCAGCATATTCAAAACTATGTTATAAAAAATGTTACCTATCAAACAACACCTGATGCCATAAAAAAATGAAAATCTTTATTTACATATTTATTCTATTTACTACTATTGTTAGTGCTCAAGACAAAAATGAAATTATTCGTGTAGTTGGCGATTCCCTTATTGGGCGCGTGGAAAATGGAATTAGCTATCGTGACGTAATTGGAAATGTAGTTATGACACAAGGAAACGTTAGAGTTACTTGTAACAAAACTATCCAAAATATTTCAGAAAATAGTGCGGAATTAATTGGGAATGTAATAGTAACACAGGATACTATTTTAATAGTTTCAGAAAAGGGATACTATTTTGGTAATGAAAAATATATTTTTTCCGATACTGCTTTAACACTAGAGGATGGACATGTTGTCCTTTCTGCGAATTCAGGATATTATTATTTCGATTTGAAGAAAGCAGTTTTTAATTCGGATGTTCAACTTATAGATTCTACTAGTATCTTAAATTCAGATGGACTTACATACTATAACGATATTGAAAAAGCAATAGCAGTTGGCAATGTGGAAATATCTGATAGTTCGTCCACAATATTTTGTGATAGTTTAGTTCATCTAAGAGATGGTAGTATTTCAAATGCTTTTAATAATGTCAAAATTGTAAATCTTGATCAGAGACTAACAATATATGGCGATGGACTTTTTGACGAAGGTGAAAAGAACTATACACGAATTGTTGGTAATCCATTACTTGTAAAAATTGATTCTACCGATAATGGAATTGAAGACACTCTATTTATTAGTGCCAAAATGTTTGAAGCAGTTGAAGACTCAGTCAAAAAACTGATTGCTACAGATTCTGTGAAAATTATTAGAGGTGATTTATTCTCTGTCAATAATTATTCAATTCTTTTTCGAGAAGAAAACAGATTAACTACTTATAAAAGAAAAAAAGATAAAGAAGCTCCAGTACTATGGTACTCAAAATCACAATTAGTTGGTGACTCAATAAATATTTATATGGATAGTAATCGGTTAGATTCTATTGAGATTAGAAAAAATTCGCACATACTTTCAAAAAATGATAATTTCAAATTCCGTTTTGATCAAATATCTGGAGAGAATATTAACTTATATTTTAGTGAGAATGGTCTCGATAAAACGGATGTTACAATAGATGTTTTAAGTATCTATTATTTGTATGATAATAAAACTCCTAATGGTGTAATGAAATCAAGTTCTAATAGAGCAAAAATGGAGTTTGAAAAGAATGCAGTTGTTGCAGTAAGTATGTATGAATCAGTTGAGAGTGAGTACCACCCAGAGAATTTAGTTACGGGGAACGAACTTGATTTTACACTCCCGTCATTTATTATTTATAAAAATAAACCTAAGAAAGAAGAACTTACTCAAAGGAGTAAATAGGATGAGTAAAATATTAACATTAAGAAGTGAGGATTTAGTAAAAATTTATAAAAAGCGAACGGTTGTTGATAAGGTCTCTATTAGTGTTGACCAAGCAGAAGTTGTCGGTTTGCTCGGGCCAAATGGTGCTGGAAAAACTACAACTTTCTATATGATTGTTGGAATGATTAAACCCAAAAGTGGAAGAGTATTTCTGGACGAAACTGAAATTACTTCTGAGCCAATGTACAAGCGGGCAAAAATGGGCATTGGCTATTTGCCTCAAGAGGCATCGGTCTTTAGAAGACTTACAGTTGAAGAAAATATTATGGCTATTCTTCAATTGCTTAAAATGACCAATACTGAGAGAAAAGAAAAAACCGAATCTCTCTTAGAAGAACTAAATATCGCTCATTTAAGAAAGAGCAAAGGATTCCAACTTAGTGGAGGTGAACGAAGACGAACAGAAATAGCTCGTGCTTTAGCAAGTGATCCTAAATTTATTTTACTTGATGAACCCTTCGCTGGAGTTGATCCAATTGCTGTTGAAGATATAATGACGATTGTTGCAAATCTAAAAAATAAAGGTATTGGAATATTAATTACCGACCATAATGTGCACGAAACCCTTGGTATTGTTGATCGTGGCTACATCTTGATAAATGGAAAATTGTTTAAAGAAGGCACTGCTGATGTTCTTGCTGAGGATGAAGAAGTTCGAAAACTCTATCTAGGCGAAAACTTTAAACTTGAAAGATATTGATAACTTATTATTTGCTACTCATAAAGTATATTTCATTATTCAAACATTATTCTTAACTTAAATAAGTCTAGAATTATTATAAATTATATCGAGGATTTTTATGAAAACAAAACTACTTTTGGTTTTACTGGTTCTATTTTCTATTTCAGCTATGGCACAAGTTCCTAAAACAGTCTTAATGGAATATGCAACTAATGCAAGTTGTGGTCCATGTGCTTATTATAATCCAACATCTTTTGATTATCTAAAAAGTAATTATGGTCAAGTTGTTTCAATTTGGTATCATGCTTGGTGGCCAGGTTCTGGTGATCCAATGTATGTTGCAAATAAACCTGAGAATGAAAATAGAATTGGATATTATGGTATTAACGGTGTCCCAAATTATGTGCTTAATGGGGTTTCTACGGGAAGTTACGTGACGTCAGACTTGATAGCGGATACTGAACCATTGCTAAATCAAGAATCCCCAGTAAAACTAAGTATTAAAACGGAAATTGATGGAGACTCTCTTGATGTTTTAGTTACTCTGGTTGTTTACGGTGATGTGACACAAGAAAATTTAATACTAATGACTGCTGTAACAGAACAAATGTTAACTTATGCATCTCCTCCTGGTTCAAATGGAGAAGTAGAGTTCCCACATGTTTTTAGAAAATTTATTGGAGGGGTCGATGGCATTGATATATCAGGACTAAGTATTGGTGACTCTTTAACATATAATCTCAGAGAGGAAATAAATGCTGAATGGAATATAGATGTATTAGCTATAGTAACGTTCCTTCAATCTCAAACTTCAAAGGAAGTAGTTCAAGCTGCAATGGATAAAAGATTGCATGGAATTACTGGCGATCTTCCAAGCACAGAATTAGTTGGTAAAAATGAAAATTATAAACATCCATTCTCTATAACAAATACCCAAAGCGAGCCTTTAGAATTAGTAATTACTATTGATATAATTGATAATAAACAAAATTGGGTTACAAGTTTATTGAAAGATGATGTAATAGTAGATTCAATAGTGGTTAGTTTAGGTCTAAATGAGAGTGTAAATTTTGAGCTTGAATTACAGACTGGGGATGTCCCAGATTATATTCGACTCTCTGTTTTAGCTAAGAATAGTTCAGACTTCACAGCATCGCTTAAATATTTAGCATTAGTAAAAGCTGGTGATATTATGCTTGTTGATGATGATGGAGATCAAAATTTTGATGAAAACTTTGCACGTGCATTAGGAAATAATGGAAAAGAATACACAAAAGTAGGTCATGAAATATTAAGTGAAGTAAAAGAGATGTTTGATATGCCAAATGACTACAAGTCTATTCTTTGGAATATGGGCGACCATGCCCCATCATTGGAAAGCCCAGATTTAAGTTGGTTGTTAACTTATCTAAATTCTGGTGGACGAGTTCTCTTTTCTGGAAGTGATTTTGCTCATGATATTCATGATGTTCAAAAATCATCTGTTGGTAAATTCTTTTTCAGAAATTATCTTGATGCAACATATTTAACAGATAGTGTAGAAGCTACGTCGCTATCTTCTGTTGCGAATAATCCGCTATTTGATACATTAAATATTCAGCTAAGTAGTCAATACTCAACTCTCCCAGACGGAGTTAATAGTGGAAAGGGTGAGAGTCATTTAGTAATGAAGTTTGACGACACAGATTATTATGGAATAATTTTACGTGAACGGAATGATTATAAAACTGCGTATATAACTTTTGGTCTAGAACAAATTACATCCGAAGCTACTCAAGATTTAGTTGTAGAGAAAATATTAGATTGGTTTGCTACACCAGTAGTTGGAGTTGATGAAAGCACTGAGAGTAAAGAATTACCTAATTCTTTTGGGTTAGAACAAAACTATCCAAATCCTTTTAATCCATCAACAGTTATTGCTTATAATTTGCCAGAGTCTGGAAGTGTAAAAATAGTTGTTCATGACATATTAGGGAATGAAGTTTCAAATTTAGTAAATGAAAAGAAAAATGCAGGTTATCATTCAGTTGAATTTAATGCATCTCACTTAACTTCTGGAATTTATTTTTATTCTATCAATGTTGGTGATTTTTATCAAGCAAAGAAAATGATACTCATAAAATAGTTAATTAAAAGAGATTGTATCAAAAATTGAATATTGTATTAACCCCATGTTTTAACATGGGGTATTTAAACTAAAAACATTCTTTCCCGAACGGACTTCAGTCCGTGAGGGACTTTTGAGACACTCTCTTTTTTTTAAAAAGAAAGTAAATACAATGATATATAAAATAGCTTTAATTATACTTGCAACTGTTGTGGTCTTTAGTTGCGAGACCAATCCTCCAAATGTAGTTGAACCAACGGAGGAATATGGAAAAGTATTTGTCACTTCAAATATTGATAGTGCTGAAATATTTGTTGATAATATAACTAGTGGATATTTTACACCAGATACTTTAGAACTGGAAATTGGAAGCCATAATATTCTTTTGGTTAAAGATGGATATTCTTCATCCTCAGAGGATATCGAAATTGAGAAGAATTCAACTAAGAATATTATGATTACTCTAGTTGAGCAAGCTACACAAAAGGTAGTGATAATAGAGGATTTTTCAAATGTTAGTTGTGGACCTTGTGTTGTAAGTAATAAAATATTAAAATCACTAAGTAGTAGTTATGGAAATTCAAAGCTAGTTATTATTAAATATGCTGCTAGTTTTCCATCTCCAATAGACCCTATGTATTTAGCTAATACTGATGATGCAAATTCACGATTGAGTTATTACAATATCTTTTTTACTCCTACTGTAATTGTGGATGGCATAGATAAACCTATCGCTTCTGATTCCAATAGTATTAAAAATCAAATTGATGAAAACCTTTTAATCTCACCTAAATTTGAAATTACAGCTACTAAAAGTATTGTTGGAGAAGTAATAAAGGTTTCTGGAAATTTAAAACTACTTGATTCAACAGAATTAGATTTTAGCAGCTTAATATTGCACTCAGTCGTGATTGAATCAATGATTAAATATTCAACACCACCTGGTTCAAATGGTGAAACTGAATTTGAAGATGTGATGAGAAAAATGCTGCCCAGCAATCAAGGTTATTCTATATCAGAAATTGAAAATAGCAATGAGATCAGTTTTAGTTTTGAATCTGATATTAATTCTGGTTGGAATAAAGACAAATTGGAAATAGTATTATTTATTCAAGACGGAAGTAGCAAGAAAATATATCAAGCAGTTTTAGCAAATTAAAATTAAAGAGAAAATGGAAATGAAAAGTAAATTATTTAAGGTGGCATTAGTAATTGGATTTATGTTTGTGGGGTATACTTATAGTGTTGCCCAAGATTTGACAATTAATGTTCATGATACATATCTTTTTGATGCATTGGGAAGTGAAATAATTTTTGCAGTTGATTTAACTAACAATTCCACTGAAGATATGGGTGTATCTATTATAAGAAGAGAAAATAATATTCTTGAAAATTGGAGTTCCTCACTCTGCTTCGATTTGTGCTTTGCCCCTCATTTGGATAGTATCAGTACTTCTGGTGGTTTTAATAGTTCTCCCTTAAGTCCAGGTGAGACAAGAGAAATATCATTGCACGTCTTTCCATTAGTGAATGATGGAGTTGGTTATATTTCATTAGATTTTATAAATGAAGCAAATACTTCGGAAAGATATAGTGTTGATTTTGAAGCTGCTACAGTTTTAGTTTCAGTTGATGATGAACCTTCTAAAATTGTAGATTATAAATTATCTCAAAATTATCCGAATCCATTTAATCCTTCGACAATAATTAGTTATAGTATAGGAGCAAAGAGTGGTTCTTCAGAGTTTGTGTCTCTAAAAGTATTTGATGTGTTGGGAAGAGAAGTCGCTACACTAGTTAATCAATATCAGAATGTGGGTAGCTATTCTGTAAAATTCAATTCGGATAAACTCACAAGTGGCGTATATTTTTATGAATTGAAAACAGATAATTTTCATCAAATTAATAAAATGATTTTGGAGAAATAAGTGAAAAAAATACTAGTTATTATTCTACTCTTTTCTGGGATTCTCTTTGCACAAGAAAAATCTAAGCAATTGGAGGGTAAAGCTCCAAATTTTGAACTTGAAGATTTGGATGGTGAGTATCAAGAGTTAAATGATTTTCTTGGCGAAGGTCCAGTTCTGATAAGCTTTTGGGCTACGTGGTGCAAACCCTGTATTCAAGAATTAAAAGAGTACAATAAAATTTACAATGAATTCAAAGATGATGGTTTTAAGATTGTTGCAATTTCAACAGACTCAGAAAGAAGTATTGCAAAAGTAAAACCGTTTATAAGTTCAATGGGGTATGAGTTTACTGTGCTGTTAGATACTAACTCTGATGTTGCAAGAGAATATTATGCACGCGTAATGCCATATTCAATCATACTCAATAAAGATGGTCAGATAATCTACTCACATGTAGGGTTTTCGCATGGG
>CBDUTO010000177.1:0-7641 GCA_965370315.1 uncultured Melioribacteraceae bacterium | reverse complement strand
AGTTTTATCTTTGAGCTCTGATGCCTTTCCAATCACAACAGTATTGTTATTATTGTCATCAGGTACCATCTTATCGATTTCACCCGAAAGATAAATATGTACGGGAGCTATTGTATTATTAAAAGTATTAACAGTGATTTTAACTAAATTATCGTTATTTGAAATAATTAGATTTAGTTTCTCTTTTTTTTCTTTATAAATTGGCATATTAACTCCTGTTATTAAGGTTATTTATTTAATTAATACAAATTGAAAATTATATTAATCATGTGATAAAATTATATCTTATAAGTGGAAAACAAATGAATTCTTTTATAATAAAAATTATACTAATTGTTTTTCTTAAACAGGAAACTACAATGAAAATGAGAATTTGTCCTCAATAAAACCAATACGCTCACCCTTTATCTCGGACATTGTAACTTAATAAAAAGTTTTATAAATGCAAAGGAAATAATAATTAATAGTTGTTAGGCTTAGATTAGTATAAAGATTTGTATGATTATGAAATATTACAAAACATCTCGTTTTATTCTTCCTCTAAATTGAATATATTTGCACATTATTTAAAGGAGAAAAATGACAATTAATATATTATTCATCGGAGATGTTGTTGGTAAGCCAGGTATAGACATGATTGAAACATGGTTGCCAAGTTTAGAAAAAAAATATAGAGCAGATATTATAATTGCGAATGGTGAAAATGCCAATGATGGTAAAGGGTTTACACAAAAAGAAGCTAATATATTTTTTAAGTTGGGTATTAAAGTAGTTACTGGTGGTAATCACACGTGGGATAAACATCAATCGCAAGATTATTTAAAGAAGGATAAACGTGCATTGCGTCCATTGAATTATCCTAAAGGAACATTCGGAAATGGATATTACATCGCCGACACTCCAAAAGGAAAAGTTGGAGTTGTGAGTTTACAAGGTCGCTCTTTTATGTCACCAATCGATTGTCCATTCCGTGCTGCAGAGGCTGTGTTAAACAAAATTGCACAAGAAACAAAAGTTATATTTATTGATTTTCATGCAGAAGCTACTGCGGAAAAAATTGCACTTGCTAATTTTATTGATGGAAAGGCTTCTGTTCTTGTTGGAACTCATACACATATTCAAACAGCGGATGAAAGAATATTTCCAAAAGGATTGGGCTACATTACAGATGTTGGAATGACTGGTCCCTACGATTCTGTGATCGGAATGAAAACAGATGCTGCAATAAATCGCTTTCTTTATCAAACTCCACAAAAATATATAACAGCCACAGATGATGTTCATCTTATGGGATTCTATGCAAAGGTGGATATTGCAACTGGTAAAACTGTGGCTGTTGAGCGAGTTATGCTTCCAGAATTTGATAGAGAGATATCTTAAGTATGAAATGGGAATGTAAAAGTAATTACAAGCAAGAGAATGATTACAAACTGTCATTGCGAAGCCCGTTTTGTGGGATGAAGCAAACTAACACAGTTTACATTCTCGTCAAAAAAAAAGGACTTCTCATGATGACGTGGAAATTATAAACTGATGAAAAATTATCCCATCCCCCGAATTGATAAAGATAGCAAACTACACGATATGCTATTAAAGTATTGTCGTTTGAGAGAAGGGGATATATGGATTGATAAGAAAAGGAAACACAAAGTTGGATGCTTAGATTCGAATAATTTGAATGAAATTAAAAATATGTTTGGACGTAAAAAAGCAACGCTTGCTTTACACGATCCACCATATAACATGGTTGCTTTTCAAGAAACAGAAGCAGCTGAGTTTGTTGATTGGTCGAAATCATGGGTTGAGAATAGCAAGAAATTATTAAAAAAAGATTCATCACTATATGTTTGGCTTGGTGCTGATCAGAAAAATCATTTTCAACCTTTTGCTGAATTTATTTTGATGATGAAAGAGACAGAGTTTAACTCTCGTAGTTTTATTACGATGCGTAATCAAAGAGGCTATGGAACTCAAAAAAATTGGATGTCTATCCGACAAGAACTATTATACTATACTTTGGGTAATCCAGAGTTTAATATTAAAAGTGTTTATACAGATATACCAAAAGTTGTAAAAGGTTATTACAAAGAGATTGGTGGCAAGAAGACTGAAAACCTTGAAAGGAGTAAGTCGGATAATATTCGTTCGGGGAATGTTTGGATAGATATACAACAAGTATTTCATTTACTTGACGAAAATGTAAATGGATGTTTTGCACAGAAGCCAATAAAAGCAATTGAAAGAGTGATTGATGTATCGAGCAGTGAAGGGGATTTAGTAATTGATTTTTTTGCTCACTCGGGAACTACACTTTTAGCTAGTGAAATATTAAAACGACTTTGCTACACTATTGATATAGACCCAATATATTGCGAAATATCAATTAGACGATTAGAAAAATATCGTAAAAATGGAACACGTGGTTGGCAGAATTCCAATCCTTTTGAGAAAGAAATTGAAAGTGATAGAAAATTACAGAATTATTTAAAAGAAAAATATAGTTTAGAATATTAGTTGAAAAATAAAGTAAGACAAATTTATTAGCCTGTCATTTCGAAAAGAGCTGTTTTTTAGCGATTGAGAAATCTTGAGAATGATGAAAGATTTCTCTCGCGATAAAAAGCATCGGAATCGAAATGACAAAGTCTTGAAAAAATATTGGAGAAATTAAATGACAATTATTGATGGAAAGCAAGTAGCTTCTGATATAAGAGCAGAATTGAAAATTACTATTGACAAGTTAAAAGAAAGTGGGAAAGGTGTTCCAGGACTAGTTGCAATTCTTGTGGGTGAAGACCCAGCATCAAAAGTATATGTTGGCATGAAAGAAAAAGCATGCATAGAAGTAGGATTATATTCAAAATTGGATAGACTTGAAGCTGAGACAACAGAAGAAGAATTACTACAACTTATTGACCAATACAACAATGATGATAAAATTCATGGTATTTTAGTTCAGCTACCACTTCCTAAACACATAAATGAAGATGCAATTATTGAAGCAATATCACCAAGTAAAGATGTTGATGGTTTCCATCCTATTAATGTTGGTAATATGATGATAGGGAAGGAGACTCTTTATCCATGCACCCCTCATGGAGTTGTGGAGTTGTTAAAACGATATAGTATTGAAACAAAAGGGAAACATGTTGTAGTTGTTGGGCGTAGTAATATTGTTGGAAAACCAGTTGCAAATATGTTGCTTCAAAAGAAAGCTGGTGCCAACGCTGTTGTTACTGTTGTACATTCTGCAGCAGAAGATTTAGCATCTATTACTAAACAAGCAGATATTCTAATTGCAGCCATAGGTGTCCCAGAATTCATAAAAGCGGATATGGTAAAAAAAGGCGTTGTAATTATTGATGTTGGTGTAAACAGAGTTGAAGATGCTTCAAAGATAAGTGGTTATAAATTAGTTGGTGATGTTGACTTTGTTAATGTATCTGAGAAATCATCTCATATAACTCCAGTGCCTGGTGGTGTTGGCCCAATGACAATTGCAATGTTATTGCAAAATACATATATAGCATATTCGAAAATTATTAGTTAGAGTTTATAAATGGAAAATCCAAAATTAAATGATAAAGAATTTATCAATGAATTTATTAGTCAGAACCAAAAGAGTATACTAAACTTTAAAAAAGAATTTACAAATGAAGAGATTGCAAATGTTATTGATCATACAATTCTTAAACCAGATGCTATGCCAGATGATGTTGTTCAATTATGCGATGAAGCAACCGAGTATGGTTTTGCTTCCGTTTGTGTAAACTCATGCTTTACTCCAATAGTATCAGCGCAATTAGAGAATAGCAAAACCAAAACATGTGTTGTTGTCGGATTTCCTCTTGGGGCAATGAGTAGTGCTTCCAAAGTTGCCGAAACTAAAGACGCAATTGAATATGGTGCAGATGAAATAGATATGGTTATAAATATTGGAATGCTTAAGCAAGAAGAATACGATTATGTGTTTAATGATATTAAAGCAGTTTCTGATACTGCTCATGAAATGAATGCAATTTGCAAAGTAATAATTGAAACTTCACTTTTAACCGACGAAGAAAAAGTTAAAGCATGTTTGATAAGTAAAGATGCAAAAGTAGATTTCGTAAAAACATCAACAGGTTTTAATGGTGGTGGTGCAACACCAGAAGATGTTTCACTTATGAAAAGAATTGTTGGAGATGACGTAAAAATAAAAGCCTCTGGTGGTATTAGGTCTCGTGAAGATGCAGTAAATGTATTGAACGCCGGAGCTGATAGAATTGGAGCCAGTGCTGGTGTTAAAATTGTAACAAATCAAATATCAGATGGAAATTATTAATGGTAATTGATTTAGTTGTTGTAATTGAGGAGGACGGTTTTAGTGCTGAAGTTCCTTCACTTAAGGGATGCGAAAGTTGGGCACACACAGAAGATGAAGCAATTATTAATGCTATTGAGTTAACACGATTTTATGCAAATATTGATTCGAATATTGAAATGAAAGTTGATTTAGCAAGGCGAAGTAAAACCAAAAAAGTTTATAAACTAATATTTGATAAAGTGTAAAATTGCAAAAGTTTAAAACTGAAAAAAGATTAAGTAAAATCCGTAAAGTAGTATTGCAGCGTCAGCATTCACTAAAAGTTGTGTTGGAAGATATACATGACCCACACAATGTTAGTGCCATTTATAGAACTTGCGATTCTGTTGGTGTTGTGAAAGCTACTCTTCTATATATCAAAGAAAAATTCCCTAAGATTAGTCGTGTATCTTCATCATCTGCTAATAAATGGGTTGAGACAGAGAGATACCAATCAGTGGATGATTGCTTTAAAGTCTTGCGTAAAGAGGGATTTAAAATTTATGCAAGCAAATTGGATGAGGGTGCAAAAGATTTATGTGAATTGGATTTAACTGAAAAGGTTGCAATTGTAATGGGTAACGAGCATCGTGGCATCTCAGATGAAGTTGCTGAACAAGCCGATGAAATATTTTATATCCCAATGCGTGGAATGATTCAAAGTTTAAATGTATCGGTAGCTACAGCAGTTACATTATATGAAGCTCAGCGCCAGCGTGCTGAAAAAGGAATGTATGAAGCATCAGAACTAAGTGATGATGATTTAGAAAAGAAAATTGATGAGTGGTGTTCAAAGTGATACAAAAAATTAAAAAAATAAAATCAGTAAAAGGTGAACTTGTTTTGCCAGGTGATAAATCTATTTCACATCGTTCTGTAATGTTTTCTGCAATGGCGGATGGAAAATCGGTTGTGAAAAACTACCTTAATTCTGAAGATGTAAATTCAACAATTGATTGTTTTAGAAAACTTGGTTGCAAAATTGAACAGACCGAAACAGAATTATCTATTGATGGTAGAGGGTTTAGTGGATTTACAAAACCAAACACAAATCTGGATGCTGGAAATTCTGGAACCACAACAAGACTAATTTCTGGAATACTTGCAGCTCAAAAATTTGATACAACTATTGTTGGAGATGCTTCCCTAAGCAAACGTCCGATGAAACGTGTGGTTGAACCACTTTCTAAAATGGGTGCTAAGCTTCAAACAAATGAAGCGGGTACTCTTCCAATGACTATTTATTCTTCAAATGAATTAGAAGCAATTGAATACGATATGAAAATAGCATCGGCTCAAATTAAGAGTGCAGTTTTACTTGCTGGTTTGCATTTGGATGAAGAGACAATTGTTGTAGAGCATTCTCGTACACGTAATCACACTGAGACTCTGCTTGGATTAAAAGTAGAAGAGTTTGACGGTTACAGAAAAATTTATTCTTCAAAAAAGAATTATCCAAAACCATCTGAATATATTGTCCCATCAGATATTTCAACATCTGCATTTTTTATGGTGTTAGCTCTTAATTTAGAAAACTCAGAATTACTTTTAAAAGATGTTTTGCTTAATGAAACTCGTGATGGAATAATTAGAATATTGCAAAAAATGGGTGGAAGAATTGAAATAGAAAATGCAAGAACGAGTAGTGGCGAGAAACTTGGAGATTTAAGAATATTCAGTAGTAAACTACACAACATAGAAATTAGTGAAGAAATAATTCCCAATATTATTGATGAAATTCCAATACTTTCAATTGCTGGTTTATTTGCAGAAGGAAAATTTAAAATCAATAATGCAAAAGAATTACGTTTTAAAGAATCAGATAGAATTAATGCAATGTGTTCTAACTTCAAAAAACTTGGAGTTAATTGCAAAGAATTTGAAGATGGCTTTGAAATTGATGGTCAGGTAACTAATAAAAATATCCTGATAGAAAGTTATGATGATCATAGAATAGCTATGGCATTCTCAATTCTTGGATTATTAGTTGACAATGAAGTGAGTATTAATAATTTTGAGTCTGTAGCAGTTTCAAATCCAAAATTTCTAAAGCAAATTGAGTTAATTACTCTAACATAATTTACTACTGAATAAAATACCAAGTTATATGCCTGAAATGAATAAATTCTTTTTACAAAAATCATTATATTTAAAGTTGTTTACAATTGTTGGGAAATAAATAGATGCGATTAACGCAGGCCGAAATTAAGTTTACGAATTTAAAGTTTAATTACTTAAATATTAGGAGAAAAGTCTCAAACCTTCCTGTAATGGCTGTTGTAAAAGCTGATGCATATGGGCATGGAATGATTCAAATAGTTACTGCTTTAGAAAAGCTAATTAATAAGAAACCAGCATATTATGGTGTGGCTCTTTTGGAAGAGGGAATTGATCTGCGGAAATCAGAAGTTACTAAATCACCAATACTGGTCTTTGCCCCATTTAAGGCAGAGGAGTTGAATGAGCTCCAGAAGTTTAAGTTAACTCCTACAATAAACAGTAAAAAAGAGATTCAAGATTTAAGTAAGTTAAATCTAACTAAAAAATTGAGGATTCATGTAAACATTGATACGGGAATGGGAAGAGTTGGACTCCCATTTGAGAAGGCATTTGATTTAATAAAAAGATTATCAAAAATTAAAAATGTAAGAATTGATGGTATTTATACGCACTTTGCAACTTCTGATGAAAAGAATAAAAAATTTGCTGAACTTCAGTTACTAAAATTTAATTTGGTAATTGACCAGCTAAAAGCCTCTAATATTGAGACTGGCATTATACATGCTGCTAATAGCGGAGCAATTATAGATATGCCAAATTCATATTTTAATATGGTAAGAGCGGGAATATCACTTTATGGATATTATCCATCCAATGAAACTTCTGAGTCTGTTACGCTAAAACCAGTTATGTCAGTAGTTTCTGAAGTTGCATCTGTAAATGAAGTTAGTATGGGAACATCTATAAGTTATGGCAGAAAGTATAAAACAAAGAGTGATACAAAAATTATTTCAATCTCAATTGGTTATGCTGACGGCATAAACCGTGGATTGACAAATAAAATGTTTTGTATTATTAAAAACAAAAAATATCCGCAAGTTGGTACAGTTACTATGGATAGGATAATGTTTGATATCGGGAATGCTAAAATAAAAGTTGGAGATAAAGTTATAATTTTAGGGAATTCAAAGAGCGAAAAAATATCAGCTATTGACTGGTGTGATATTCTAAATACAATCCCTTATGAAATAACTTGTGGAATTAGTAAAAGAGTTCCTCGAAAATATATTTAATGG
>CBDUTO010000176.1:0-7649 GCA_965370315.1 uncultured Melioribacteraceae bacterium | reverse complement strand
TTCAACTTTCAACTTTCAACTTTCAACTTTCAACTTTCAACTTTCAACTTTCAACAAACAGAATATTTAATAAATACCAATATAATACAAATTGCAATTTATGCTATTAGACGATTCTTAAATCAAACAACCCAATATTGGGAAAGGAGGGAATTATGTTTAACAACAAATATTATCAGGGGCTATTGTTAAATTAAGCTGATGAATAAAGAAGAAGTGAATACAAAAGTATAAAACATGTAATATAATTTGAAAAACACTTAAAATAAGAACTAATTAAAATGGGAAATAAAAATAATTTAATTGCGTTATCACTTTTTTGTAAACAATTATACTATAGTGCAATATTTTGCTTACTAGCAACCCCAATTTGGGCTCAAGGGCATTGGGAAATTCAAAATCCATTACCTACAGAATCATTTCTTTTAACAGTGGAACCAGTAACAGATAATAAAATTATTGCTGGGGGATTGGGTGGTACGCTACTAATAACAAATAATGCAGGTAAAACATGGGATGTGCAAAAATTTAAAGATTTGGTGAATATAAGAAGGATTACTTTTATAGATTCATTAAATGGATGGTTGATAGATAGCGAACATCTTTATAACACGAAAGATGGTGGAGAAAGTTGGAATGAAGTATTTGTTGATGCTGATATGTCTACATATTTTTTTCTAGATTTAATTTGTTTTGATAATACCATTTACCTATTTCTAAAACCACAGACTGCTGTTTTATGGGAATTAATTGAAGCAAAAAGCCTAATAATGAAAAGTGTAGATGACGGAAAGACATGGATACAAATTGATGAGGAAATAAAGGGTAAAATGCTTTGTAGCTATTTTTTAAATGAAAATGAAGGATTTATTTGCGCGGAAGAAATAATAAGTATCAGTGAAGGATTTAAGTCTTTTTATAAAACATCTGATGGTGGAACAACATGGAAAAAAAAGATATTCAATGAAATTCCTTGGACAACAAGTATTCATTTTATTAATTCGCAAAATGGTTTCATAGGAAAGTATAGAACAAGCGATGGTGGCGAAACATGGCATAACATGTTTTATAATGTTCTTGCAGAGAGTGAGTATATAGATGATATTTTTTTTTCTGATTCTCTTTGTGGTTGGGCAGTTAGTGGGTTTCAAATACTCCAGACTGCTGATGGAGGTTTTTCTTGGAAAGTATTAAATGTGTTTGGAAGTTATAAATTGACCGATATAAATTTTTCGAAAGATGGAACAGGGTGGATTGTTGGCTGGGCAGGTAATATTTTACGAAAAGGCATTACTAATGATAATTGGGAGCAAATAAGTGAAGGAACAAGAAATAGTTTAAATGACATATTTTTCATAGATGAAAATAACGGATGGAGTGTTGGTACTTTTGGGCGTATTCTTCATACTTCGAATGGTGGGAAAACATGGGAAAACCAAGTCAGTCCAGTTGATAATGTTTTTTTCAAGATAAAGTTTCTAAATAGCCTTGAAGGTTGGATTGCTGGTTATTATGTTGTATTACATACAACTGATGGAGGCAGAAATTGGGTAGTAAGGAATAATCTAAAGGGATATTTTGTTGATATTGATTTTTTTGATGATAAAACTGGATTACTTATAGAACGACATGGTAATATTTATAGAACTACCGATGGAGGTGAAAATTGGCAGATTGTAAATGAACAACCACTCCCAAGATTAACTTCTTTATCAATTGTTGATAATGATGCATGGATAGGTGGAGACAAAGGATTAGCACATACAACAGATAGGGGTATAACAATACAATGGTATGATTTTCCAAATAACTCATTAGCAAGAGATATCCAATTTGTTGATATTGATACAGGTTTTATTGCAAATGATTGGGGTCAATTTCTAAGAACAAGTGATGGGGGCATGAATTGGGCTAAAATACCAAGAGGGACAGGAATGGAATTAGGTCCAATACAATCCTTTTATATGTTAGATCAGAATGATGGATGGATTTATTGGGATTACAATGGTGGACATCTCATAAATATTTTAACAAGTCAAACTATTTCTGCAATTGAAAAAGGTGATTATGCTGTTCCTGCAATTTCCAAAATATATTTTGTTAATTCAAATACTGGTTGGGCAGTTGGCGCTGGCGGAACAATATTAAGATACAATGGACAAAATTCAACAACACCAGAATCACTGAGTGCAAGAATAGATGTTTTTCCAAATCCATTAAATGTATTTGGTTCCTACATTAAATTTACGCTCAATCAAAAGCAAAATGTTATTGTTAATGTGTTTGATGTTTTAGGTCGTAGGATTCAAACCATACATGACGGTTATTTAAATGAGGGAGTAAATATTCTAAAATGGATTCCTAATAATATTTCTTCGGGTATCTTTTTTATCTATGTACAATCTGAAGAGTTTAATGCTACACAAAAATGTGTATTTATTCACGATTAAAATAATTATAAGGAGGTGAATTCTAAAAATTTGTTTCAAATAAGTACTATAAATAGCTAATTGTCTTTTTAAAAATCTCTATTAGGAGGTAAAAATGTTAAGTAAACGAATAGTAATTCTCTTTTTGTTTTTTCTAAATTGTTCCCTTTTTGGTCAAAATACTGAAAATTATGAAAATATCAATTGGCGTATTTTTCACCAATTGAATTTTTCCGATTATGTTGATATTAATTCAGAAGAATGGAAGACTATGCCACTCTCAGAAAAAAGAGAACTTAGGCAAATTCCCGCAAGTGAATTAAAAACAATGACAACTAAAGAACTGATAAAAGCATATTTAATTTGTGCAAATACTAGGTCGTTTTTTCTATTTTCAGATATTGATGAATACTATCAGCAACTTTATAAAGGATTTAATGGTGTGGATGAATTAATAAACAGGCCGGATGTAGTTAATGAAATTATTCAGTACTATATCAAAATGGATCCACATAATCAAACATTTAATTCTGCAGGAATTGAGATGTCTTTTCAAATTCAATTCTTGGAATATTTAATTGGAAATCCGAAATTAATAAGCAAATATAATTCTAAGGAATTGCATTTGCTTATTTCGGAGCTAGTTAGGAAATTCCAAATAAAATCGAAAGTAGATGCTGATAGAATAGAGGTACTTGAATCAAACATATATGCTATTTCAAGATTACTTAGTAGGAATGAAACGAGAAAGCAAAATGAGCTTTCTTTGATTAAAGACATAAGTATTTTGCAGAGAACAGGTAGAATTCCTAATGCAAAAATAGCATCTAAAATAATTTTATTAACAAATGATTTTATTGCTAATTAAAGGGGATGAAAAATGTCGATTATTAAAACAATTAAAATATTTTTTACACTAGTAATGTTTTTCTCTATTACGGAAATGATATACTCACAAACTACAATTTATACACCTGAAGGACAGGCTGTAAGTGGACTGGAGTTAAGTGGAACACCTAATAATTCAAATACCTGGGCTCAAGATTGGATAAATTATTATAGTTTAGATGCAACAATAATTGGTAATCCAACCAGAGCCTATAATTGTCACGGATATGCATGGGTAGTAACAGAGGGAAGCGGGAATTATTGGCTTCAAAGTAATGATGAAAATAAATATTTTAGTGATGGTGTATACTCTAATGATGGAAACCCGTCATATATTGCTACCACTGAATCAAATGCTACACATGGCTGTTACGAACCATATAGTGATCATTCGATTAGAGTGATTAAAAATTCTTATCCTGTAAGTAGTTATTCAACTCAGACACAAGTATCAAAGTGGAATGATGGTCCACTAGTTCGTCATGGTTTACGTGGAGATATTTATGCTGCACAATATGCGGCAAACAACAATGACACTCCTGTTCCAATTAATTTCAGCGTTCTTAAAACAACTCATTATGGCACTCTTTCAACTCATCCAAAAACATGGATTGGAGTAGATAATAAAACGCATACTTTAACTGGTAACGTCGTTGTTCCATCTGGTGCTACTTTAACCATAAAATCCGGGGTTACAGTTAATTTCAATAGTAATAGTATAAAATCAATAGGTGGTACAATTACAGTTGAAAGTGGAGTTACTAAAAATTACGTTGAACTTAAAGATGGTAGTGTAATAAAAGGATTATACTCGTCATTAAACACTGCCGTAAGTGACGCTGTTGCTGGTCAGACAATAAACGTTTATAGTTCCAATTTAAATGCAAACGTGTCTATACCTTCTGGTATTACAGTAAATATAAAATCTAGTTCCACACTAAATTTAAATGGCTATAAACTTTTGCTATCTGGTGGAAGTGTCGTTGTTGAAAGTGGAGCAAACTTCCCTTATGCTAAACTAAAAAATAATTATAGTACTTTGTTGGCCTATTATCCAACTCTAGAATCAGCAATAAGCGATGCTCAATCTGGATACACAGTAGAATTACCAAGTATTACGTACTCAGGGAATATAAGTCTTACAAATAAAAACAATGTAAGGCTAAAGGGTGCAGGCGTTGGCAACACAACAATAAATGGTAATATTACAATAACAAATTCCGATTATGTTTATGTATCTGACTTTAGTATGGGGAATTTTAAAAATATAACTCTAAATGGGGGTAGACCATATCTTGATAATATTGACTATAATAACAGCAATGCAAATAGCTATATTTTTGCTTATGATGTAATATATACTGATATAGATGGACTAAGCAATATTGGAGCTTCGACAAGCTCTGCTTGGAATTTCTATAATTCATATGCTTATTTCGCGTTACCTAGAATTGAAGGTTATGATTTTGGTATTACTGCAAATTCTGGTTCTGATCTTTCGATGTATGGGGCATCTTTTTGTCATAATTTGATAGATTTATACACAACTGGTAGTACGTCTCAAATTTATTGCCGTGACTATATTTTAAGTTATAATGGTGCAACTCAAGGTAATGTAATACTTTCAGACATAGTTGGTTATTGTGGTTATAGCGCAAAAAGAAAGGATAGCAATTCAAAAATTGAAAAAATAGCAACAGAAAAAAATGAAAAATTAAAAGAAGCCGATTCAGCATTAAGAGATTTATTACAAGATGAAAAATTTAAAAAAGGACGAACTTTAACAGAAGAAAGTAAAATTAAAGTTAATTATATTATTGAAAAATACTTAAGTGTTTTATTTGATGATCTATCAAAAAGTGATTTAAAACAAGCTCTTAGAAAACTATCTGTTTGTTATAAACTCTTAGATCAAGAAAGTGTTTATGCAGAATATATTTCAAGCTTAGTTGAGATAAAAAGTTTCCCTAGTGAAATAAAAAGATTTCTTATTCCTAATTTAGTTAGTAAAGGAAACTATAATGAAGCAATAAAATTAATTGATGAAATTTCAGCATATAGCGATATTTCAACAGATCTAAGTAATGAATTGCTTTATGAAAAAGGAACTATTCTAAAATACCAGTTAAAAGAAAGGGAGCTTTCAGAAAAAGTGTTTGCTGAATTATACAAAAATGGTGGTGATCATATTCTTGCAAGATATGCAAAAGCACAATTGGAAAATCGATCTGGTTTAGATGATGGAAATAAAGAAATAAACAAAGTCAATTCAGAGTCAAGTGATGATTTTTCAATATCATCATATCCAAACCCATTTAATCCTACAGCTACAATTGAATATCAAATACCAAAAGATGGTTTAGTAAATTTAGTTGTTTATAATACACTAGGTCAAGTAGTTGCAGAACTTGTAAATAGACATCAATCAAGCGGAAAGTATTCAGTTCAGTTTAATGCAAGTAATTTACCAAGTGGAATTTATTTTTATAAAATAGAGAGCGGAAGTTTCTCAAAATCAATGAAAATGCTTTTACTTAAATAAGAATTAGTTTATCTCTCCGTTATTCATGGCGGAGAGATGTTTTTTTTATTTAGATTAAACAAAATGCTACGAGGCAATATGAAAAAGATTTTATTATTAGTTGTAATTTTATTTTTGGCAGTAAATATTTACTCTGAAAACAAAGCATCTGAGTTCGATAGTGATTCCACTTATGCAATAACTAGTTTAGTAGAAAAAAAAACTTGGAGAGATAATATTATTAAACATTCGTATTCACACGATTCAGAATTTAGGATAGTTTTAGAACTATTTGAAGAGTTGAGCGATACTGGTTGGGTTAAGTTCAGAAGAGAGCATTTAACTTATAATTCTTATGGTGACACAACTTTGTTTTATAGTGAGGGTTGGGTGAACAACAATTGGCATGATTTAGAGAAACGACATTACAAATATGATTCAAAAGGAAATAGAATTTCGTATTTTCAAGAAATGTGGTACACAGACCATTGGCAAAGTACTCAGAGAGATACTTATTCCTATGATTTGAACAACAATCGTATTTTGACTGTTATTGAGCTTTTTAATATTGGCATAATGGGCAACGCTAGACGCATTTCAAATATATACAATTCAAATGGGAATTTAACTCTAGCCCTAAAAGAGTATTGGGACGGCGATTGGATAAATCTCAGTCAAAATTCATATATATATGACTCTAACGGAAATATGGTTACAAACCTTATGCAGAGATGGAGTAATGATAATTGGACAAATTATACAGAATACTCTTACACCTATGATTCTAATAAAAATATTATCACTAAATCACTTAAAATTTGGCTTAGTAACAATACGGAGTTTATGGAAAAAGATTCATTAAGTTATAATTTGAATGGTAAAATTAGTCAAAGGATTACTCAACATTGGATAGATAATAATTGGTTAAATTTTAAACGAAATACTTTTACATATAATCAGAATGGTAATTTGATTTTAAATTTTTGTGATACTGGGAGTGATAGTAATTGGTATAATTTAGAAAGAGAAATTTACACCTATGATTCAAACGAAAATTTAACTACAAAATTGTTTGAAGTTTGGAACGGAAGCAATTGGGAGCCAGAAGATACTTATCTAAGTTTTTTAGATAATTTTGGAAATAATTATTATTTGTATAGTTCAGAAGCAAATATAACCTACAGCTTAGTTACAGATGTTGAAGAACCTGAGGTTACTGTTACAAATTTTTATTTGTCACAGAATTATCCGAATCCTTTTAACCCAACAACACAGATAAGTTATCAAATACCAAAGGATGGTTTAGTTAATTTAGTTGTTTATAATACGCTAGGTCAAGTAGTTGCAGAACTTGTAAATGAGCATCAATCAATTGGTAAATACTCAGTTCAGTTTAATGCAAGTAATTTACCAAGTGGAATATATTTTTATAAAATAGAGAGTGGAAGTTTCTCAAAATCAATGAAAATGTTACTACTCAAATAGATATCAGATTTTCAGATTTGAGCCAGCCCACCAATCTTTTAGGCAGGATGTCTGACAAAAATTGCAAAGGCAATACAAGTCTTTGCAATTTATAATTCTCAGAAAAAATCTGAATACTGATATCTAACAATCTGTAATCTATTAAATTCCTTTCCTCCAAAACTAATTATATAATAAAACTTAGGAGGCAATAATGCCAGAATCAAATCAAGTATCCATTGTAATTCCACCAGAAGTATTAACCGAAGTGGAAACAGCCGTAGCATTAATTAAAACGGCTAAGTTCTAATTAACATTGCATTACCCTTAAACTGCAAAAATATTTG
>CBDUTO010000175.1:0-7667 GCA_965370315.1 uncultured Melioribacteraceae bacterium | reverse complement strand
GAGTTTTCTAGCAATTCTTTCAAGACTGATGCTGGGCGTTGTACAACTTCACCCGCGGCAATTTTATTTGAAATGTTTTCTGGTAATATCTTTATTCTATTTGTTGAGTCTGTCATTTTTTTTGCTTTCTTTTATACCAAGTTTCATTGTCATTGCGAGGAGTCCATCAAAGGAATACCTATGCACAATTATTTCTGGACGACGTGGTAATCTTCAATAGATTGCTTCACCCAACAAAATACGTTGGATTCGCAATGACTTCTATAAATTTATAATCTTCTTATATTTCTCGACTTTAAAAGACTGGAGTTCTTTTACGTCTTTTAATTTCCAGATATTACTACTTATTTCTGGAAAATACTTATCTCCCTCAATTTCAAAGGGCATACGACTAATCAATAATTCATCAACTTCATTTATCATCTGTGAATAGATATCGCTTCCACCTACAATAAAAGCTTTTTCAATATTCGATTTTTCTGCAAACTCAAGAGCTTTGTTAACGCTTGTAAAATAGAACAAATTATTACGTTTGTCACTTAAATGTGTTTTTCTGGAAACAACTAAATTAAATCTTTTAGGAAGTGATTTGCCAATCGATTCAAAAGTTTTCCTTCCCATTAAAACTGCGTGATTAATTGTTGTTTCTTTGAAGTATTTAAGTTCTTCTTTGTTTTCCCAAGGTATATTATTGTTTCTACCTATTACATTGTTTTGGGAAACCGCAGCAATTATAATTGTTTTCATAATTAGTTGAATTTGCTTCTAGAATTTACAGAAACAACTTTATTCTTGCCAATTTCAATTTGCATACTATCAATTATAATATACTCTTCTCTTGGTGAGCATTCAACATCAACAATAGAACTACTCTTTAAAAGATATTTGTTAAATTTTTCTGTTGTCGAATACCAAACAAAAAGAGTATCATTTAAATAATGTACTTCTTTATTTATATCTGGTGATTCATTTGAATAACTGCCATATGACACAAAATAATTTAGCTTGATTAAATCTGAGCTATCACTCTTGGTATTTAAATAATATGGAATTGAATCATTTCTTGATTGATAGTTATATAAATATTCTATTAATATATTTGTGGTATCCAATCTATCAATAACTATCATTTCATCTATAAAGTTTCCTTTGTAGAATTCTCCTCCACATGTTGTTTCTTTGTCACAAGAATTTGAAAACAGCAATAGACTTGACATTGCAAATATAAAAACCACTCGTTTCATAAATAATTTAATTTCACCAAGGAATACTAATTTTTAAATCTTTCATTTTGTTCTCGAATTCCCATCGTTCCATATTGAATTTAAGTTCATCATCTTTATACTTTAACCATCCATATTCATCAGCTCTTGTTTTAGCATCATCTCCTTTTCCGTTTGCAAGCAACGATAAAAGTTCTAATTCAAAGCCAGAGAATTCTTTCGATTTTAATGCATATTCTTCAAATGCTTCCCAAGCAATTGGGGCCCATCTTTTTACAATTTCATGACCAATAGTGTTTGCATATTCTCTAATTTCTAGTTGGGCATTTTTCTCCATTCTTAATTCAAGAAAATGAAGGAGATTATGCAAATCAATTTTCCAATATGCTTCGGTATATGTAGAAAGTGGTAAGTCTTTCCTAGCTTGTTCTCTTGCAACACCTTGTTCAACACGTTTATCATAAATCTCTCTTGATTTCTCATGTAGGAAGCGTTCATCTTCAGACATCTCTTTACCTTTCTCTAAATCAAAGAAACCTGAGCTACCTTGTTTGTTATCGGATGATTGCATTCTCCACTCTTCAGGACTCGTTGCTTGTGCAGATTCAATAGCTAATGAATAACGAGTTGAGTATTCATTTACATTAGCTGTACGATGACGTATCCACTGTCTCCATGCATCCATTGGAATTCTAATATGCAATTTAATTTCACACATTTCAAATGGAGTGGTATGACGATGGCGCAATAAGTAACGAATCAATCCTCTGTCTTGACTTGTTTTTTTTGTTCCTTTTCCATATGAGACTCTAGCGGCTTGCACTATAGATTGATCTGAACCTAGATAATCAACTACACGAACAAATCCATCATCCAAAACTTTAAATGGAACACCTAGTATTTCATCTAAGGCTTCAACTCTAATAGGTTCTAGTTTCTCAAATTTCTTTTCGTCTTGCATTTATACTCCTTATTCAAAATCATTATATGCTTTTATTAAATCATTTTTAGTATTAATTAAATCGTGTGATATTACTTTAACTTCGCCTACTACAGGCATAAAGTTAGTATCTCCATTCCATCTAGGAATAACATGAAAATGGAGGTGGGTATCAATTCCAGCGCCTGCAGCTTTACCAACATTTGCTCCAATATTAAAACCTTGGGGAGAATACAGTTTTGTCAAACCTTCCGTAACAAATTTTATTTGCTTGGTTATTTCAGCAAATTCCTCAGTTGAAATATCACTTATTGAAGAGATATGACGGTTAGGGACTACCATTAAATGACCATTATTATATGGATAAAGATTTAAGATTGTAAATACCTTTTTGCCTTTGTAAACAACAAGACAATCTTCATCTACAATATTTTCATTCACTGCACTACAAAAGACACATTCTTCATCTTCATTTTTATCTTTAAAGGCATCAATATATTTTGAACGCCAAGGTGACCACATTCTTTCCATAATTATCCTCAATAGTAAATATATGAAAAACCCAATCCCGTCCCACGGGATTGGGTTTTTGTAAAAGATTATATTTTATAAATAACTACTCTTCTTCTTTTGCTTTTTTGAATTCAGCAATTACTTTTTCTTGAGCATCTCTAGGCATCTCTTCATAATGTGAAAAAGAACGAGTATGAACACCACGCCCAGATGTAATACTTCTTAAATGCGTAGAGTATCTATAAAGTTCTGCTAAAGGAACTTTAGATTTAATAACTTGGAAAGGGCCTTCAGCTTCCATTCCAGATATTTTACCTCTTCTACCAGAAAGGTCTCCCATAACATCGCCCATATATGTTTCAGGTACTTTTACAGAAACATTATAAATTGGCTCAAGTAATGCTGGTTTTGCTTCTAAGAATCCATTTTTGAAAGCATTTGTTGTAGCAATTTTAAACGAAACTTCATCGGAATCAACATTGTGATACGAACCGAAATGTAAAGTAGTTCTAATATCAACGACCTTACTTTCTGTAAGAATACCTTTTGTTGTAATTTCGATTAATCCTTTTTCGACAGCAGGTATAAAGTTTCTTGGAACAACTCCACCAACTATAGCATCAACAAACTCAATACCAGTACCTCTTGGGAGGGGTTCTAATTTAAGAACAACATGTCCGTATTGACCACGACCACCAGATTGTTTTTTGTGTTTATATTCAGCATTTTCGATTGATGTTCTAATAGTTTCCCTATAAGGAATTTTTGGTTCAATTAAATCTACTTCAACTTTATATCTATCTTTAAGAGTTTTAACAGCTAATTCAAGCTGTAATTCTCCTTGACCAGAAATAATTGTTTGTCCAAGTTCAGGATCAAAATGTACTGTGACAGTAGGATTTTCTTCGTGGAATGTATGTAATCCAGTAGATATTTTATCTTCATCACCTTTTGAACAAGCAACAACAGCTGAACGAATTATTGGCGCTGGGTAATCAATATCATTAATAACAACTGAATATGATTTTGTAGCAAGTGTATTTCCTGTGTGAGTATCTTTTAATTTTACAACTGCACCAATGTCGCCAGCAGTTAATTCGGCAACTTCTTTTCTATTCTTTCCATTTAGAATAAAAAGTTGTCCTAATCTTTCACTTTTTTCTCTAGTAGTATTTTGCATATCCATACCAGCTTTAAGTCTTACTGAAAAGACTTTAAATACTGACAATTCCCCAACATGAGCCTCAGATAATGATTTAAATACAAATGCAGTTGATTCCCCATCAACATCACATTTTATCTCTAGTTCTTCATCTCCATCTATCATTTTAGCTTTAACACTAACTCTATCAGCAGGAGATGGAAAATAAGCAACTACAAAATCTAAAAAGTTCACCATTCCTGCACCTTGTGTTGCAGATGTAGCAAATACTGGCATGATTGATCTATTAATTAACGCAGCTCTAAGACCTATTTTTAGATCATCATCATTCAAGGTTCCTTCTTCAAAAAACTTGTTCATCAATTCTTCACTAGATTCAGCAATTTTTTCTACAAGTTCCTCATGCATACTTTCAGCTTGCTCTTTATGTTCAGCAGAAATATCATTTTCAATATATTTTTTACTCTCCGCATCTTCAAAAATAATTTCTTTCATTTTAATAATGTCTATTACAGTATTAAAACCAACACCTTCATTTACTGGATATGAAATAATTGTGGCATCATTATTTAATCTATCTTTTGCTATTTCAAAGGTTGTTTGAAAATCAGAATGTTCGTTGTCTACTTTGTTAATAATAATTGCAGCAGGCATTTCATGTTTACACACGTTTTCCCAAGTTACTTCAGTACCAACTTCAACTCCTTCAGCAGCTTTAATAACAGAGACAGCAACATCAGCAACATGAAGACCAGCACTAACTTGCCCAGTAAAATCTGAGTATCCAGGAGTATCAATTATGTTAATTTTTGTATCTTTCCATTCTAAGTGAAGAGGAGTTGCAGACAATGAAATTTGTTTATCAATTTCATTTTTGTTAAAATCTGAAGTAGTGTTACCTTCTTCAATACTACCAATTCTATTAATTTCTCCAGCGTTGTATAGCATTACTTCTGACAATAATGTTTTTCCACTGCCGCCATGACCAATAAATGCAATATTTCTTATAGCATCAGGATTAAATACTTTCAATTTTTCTCCTCCAGTTTTACTTTTGACTATTATTTTTTAATTTCACTTATAAACGTAGTAGCGCCTTTTAAAAGAGCTTTTAAGTTTACAACTAAATTTTGTGCGTTCGATTGAGGTGAGACTTTTTCTTCTTTCTTAGTTAGAAACCCACCAAACTTGTTTTTAATACTTTCTACCAACGAGTTAGTAAAATCAACTTGTTCCTTAGCAAATTTAGCTACAGTATTACCAGAATTAGCCAACTCTTGTAACTCAATAATTAGAGGAGTTACCTTTGAATCTAACTCCTCTATCTCACGTTCAACAATTTCAATTGTAACAAAAAGTCTTTTAACAAGTTTGATTAGATATAAACTAAGTACAGATGCAATTACTAAAAATATTGCGAATAGAATGTCAATAAAATCCATTGACTAAGCTTCCTCAGTAGATTCTGCTTTATAAGAATCTATACCTTTTTTAATCGCAGATTTTAATTTCTCGCTTTTGTCACCAATTTGAGATTTACCAAGATCAACATATTCATCTGTTTTAGATTTTGCTGTTTCTAATATTTTTTCTGCTTCATCTAACAATGCATCAACTTTAACTTTAGCATCTGAAACTAATTCTTCAGATTTTTTCTTGCCATCATTAATTAGTTGGTTTGCTTTTACTTTAGCATTTTTGATATACTCTTCAGTATCATCAAGATAATCATTTGACATATCTTTAATGTCACTACGTAATTCTATTCCAGGTTTAGGTGCATACAATAATCCTAGTAAAGATCCAATTACTGAGCCTGCAAGAAACCCAACAAGTAAACCTCTTCCTACTCCACTGTCGTTTGCCATAATCCCCTCCCATTTTAATTTATAAAGAAGTCTAAAATAATTATTGAAGTAAGTAAATACAAAAGAAATCGTAATATTTTAATTTTTTTTTACTTCTTAAAAACTCTATTTAATTTTCATCTATGTATATCGAAAAAAGATTTCTAATTTATTTTTTTGTTTTGTTTTTACTTATTTTATTAAATCCGAACATACCTATTATTCCAATAATTAAAGCAAACCATAAAGTAGCAATCCTTACTATTAAAGTTGCAGAAACAGCAATCTCTTTACTAAGTCCATTTTGGGTTAGTAAATAAGTCAAAGATCCATCTGTCACTCCAAGTCCAGCTGGTAACATAGAAACAGAACCAATAAACATTGAAAACAGATATGCAAAGAAAGTCCAAATGATTGAAATATCTATATTGAATTGAGCAAGAATAAAATAAAAGCCAAATGATTCAACTATCCAAATAAACAAACTAAATAAAACCATTAGTAAAAATGGCTTTGGCTGTAAAAGAGATTTTGAATTTGATAATGTTAAAGATAATGGTTCTTTATATTTTTCTAACTTCTTCGATTTCGATAGTTTGCTTATTACTCTATTAGCAATTCTACTATTAAATAATATAATAAATAAGATTATTATACTTAATAATGAAATAGATAGAATTAATATATTCTGATTATAAATATTTACACCTAGTATAACTAATATCAGCAATGCAACAAACTCAGTAACCCGCTCGGCAAATACTATTGGTATGGATATATTTACTGGAGTTCCATTAACTTCTTTAAGCATATATGATTTAATTAAGTCACCAATTTTCCCAGGTGTAACACACATTACTAAGCTTGCCATAAATATTTTAAATGATATAGTAAACTGAACTTTTACATCTAGGAATTTTAAATAATATTGCCATTTAATAAACTTGAGTAGAAATGTAAAATAGAAAACTAAAAGTATAATTGGAAAGAATTTCCATTTATATTCTTGAAGTGATTCAAATACTAGATTAACATTGCCATAAAATGATAAGGCCAGATATACAATTACGGTGATAATTATTGAAATAAAAATATTATTTTTAATTTTATCGCTCAATCATATTACCTTATTTAGCGATTCGAACACTTTAGATAAAGGTAAACCAACTACGTTGTAATAGCATCCATTAATTTTTGAGACAAATACAGCTCCATAGTCATCTTGTATTCCATATGCCCCAGCTTTATCCATGGGGCTACCTTCGGCTACATAATCCTTAATCTCTTTTTTAGATAATTCTCTAAATGTAACAGATGTTTTTTCGTAATCAATAATTATTTTCTTGGTAACAGAATTTTTTATTGCATACCCTGTATAAACAAAATGAGTATTGTTACTAAGTTCACTCAGTATTGATACTGCATCTTTATTATTTTTGGGTTTTCCAATTATATTTTTATTTAGTACAACTATTGTATCGGCTGTAATTAGAATGCCATCTGATTTAGTTTTTTCAGCAAGTTCTAATTTTTCAAAACTTAATCTTTTTACTGCTGCAATTGGAGTCTCATCATCAGAAATTATTTCATCTAAATCTACAGAGAAAGATTTAAACTTGATTCCAATCTGTTTGAGTAATTGTTTTCTTCGTGGTGATTGTGAAGCTAGGTAAATAGGGAGTTTTGTTTTTAGCATTCGTGTTAATTTGAAAATGTGCGTTATCTAAAAAGAGCTTTGATGCTTCCCCATGTTCTCTTTTCAACTGAAGTTAGATGAGTAACTGCTTGCTCGCTAGAATATGATGAAGTGCCATCACTATTTACAAATTTCAACCTGTAAACATAAACACCATCTTCAATTTTAAAAGCGTTTTCATCAATAAAAGTATAAGAAGAATTATCACCTTGTGGGGCAGTATTTCCTATTTCAGAAAAAGCACCATTAACAACTTTTCTTTCAATAGTTGTGTTTTCTAAGTTCC
>CBDUTO010000174.1:0-7707 GCA_965370315.1 uncultured Melioribacteraceae bacterium | reverse complement strand
TCCAACATTAAAACACTTTTAAGCGAAGTGGAACAGAAAGGAATTGTTGCCGAGAAAGCCGCTAATGAGGCTAAAGAAGCTCAAGCCCTAACTTATGAGCAAGAAGAATATTTATCAAGAAATGTTAAAACTCTTTTGGGTGAAATGGCAAAATTATCAGAAGGTAATTTAATGGCACAGGTTACTGCAGAAAGAAAGGATGATGATATTGCCAAATTGTTTGATGGTTTTAATCTAACGGTAGAAAACATTAAGAGTATGATAGTACAAGTAAAAGATGCGGTTGAAGCTACAGCAAGTGCAAGTTCAGAAATTTCGTCAAGTGCTGAAGAAATGGCGGCAGGGTCGCAAGAACAAAGTGCACAGACAAATGAGGTTGCAGCAGCAATGGAGGAAATGTCGCGCACAATTGTTGAAACTTCAGGTAATGCCACAGCTGCGGCAGATGCTTCAAAAGAATCAAGTGATATGGCAAATGAAGGAGTTTCTAAAGTCTCTACCTCCAAAGAAGGAATGAATAGAATTGTTACAGCATCTAAAACTACGGGAAAAACTATTTCATCGCTATCTAGCAAAACTGACCAAATAGGTGAAATTGCACAAGTAATTGATGATATAGCAGATCAAACAAATCTATTAGCATTAAATGCAGCAATTGAGGCTGCTCGCGCTGGTGAGCAAGGACGTGGCTTTGCAGTTGTTGCAGATGAGGTGCGAAAGTTAGCTGAGCGAACTACAAAAGCAACAAAAGAGATTGCCGAGACAATTCGTGAAATACAAACTGAAGCTAAAGAAGCAGATAAATCGATGGGTGAGGCTGAAGTTGCAGTAAATGAAGGAATGAAACTAAATGATGAAGTAGGAGATGTATTATCTGCCATTTTGGAAAGTGCCGAAAATGTAGCACAACAAATAACTCAAGTAGCAGCAGCTAGTGAAGAGCAATCTGCTACGGCTGAAGAAGTTTCGACCAATATTGAGTCTATTAATAATGTGGCAAATGAATCCGCTGCGGTAGTTCAGCAAATAGCAACTGCTTCGGAAGACTTAAACAGACTAACAGAAAATTTGAGCCAAATTGTAGAACAGTTTAGATTAGATGATGGAAATTATTTGGGACATGAAAATAGACTAATAGGATAGTACTTTTACTTTTAAAAAAGTAGTAGGGAACAAATCGGATAACGACTGATGTTCCCTACTTTAATTTATTAACCTTTATTTTGTGATGCAATTAAATTAAGAGCACTACCTGCTTTAAACCATTCAATCTGATTTTCATTCATAGTGTGGTTTAATTTAATTTCCACTGAAGTACCATCATCATGCATAATAACAGCATCAATTTGTTTTCCAGGAGTTAATTCAGATAAATCGATAATATTGAATTTATCATTTTCTAAAATTTTATCATAATCACTTGGGTCAGCAAATGTTAAAGGAAGCATACCTTGTTTTTTAAGATTTGTTTCATGAATACGGGCAAAGCTTTTTACGATAATTGCTTTTCCACCAAGATGACGTGGTTCCATTGCAGCATGTTCACGACTTGAACCCTCACCATAGTTTTCATCACCAACAACAACCCAGCCAATTCCATTTGCTTTGTAAGCACGAGCAACTTCTTGAACTTCCTTATACTCACCGGTAAGTTGATTTTTTGCTTCGCCTGGATTTTCTGTGTAAGCATTAATTGCACCAAGCAATAGGTTGTTTGAAATATTATCCAAATGACCACGGAATTTTAACCAAGATCCAGCCATTGAAATATGGTCTGTTGTACATTTTCCTTTCGCTTTTATTAGTAATTGTAGATCAGTGAAGTCATTCCCATCCCAAGCTTTAAATCTTTCAAGAAATTGTAATCTATCACTGCTTGGATTTATATTAACCTCAACGTCAGAGCCATCCTCGGGAGGAGCTAAGTACCCCTTTAAGTCTGGAACAAATCCGTTTTCAGGAAGTTCATCACCGAACGGAGATTCTAATTTAAATTCATTACCTTCGGCATCTTTTAAAGAATCAGTTTCAGGATTAAATGTTATTTTTCCAGCAAGAGTTAATACTGTTGTAATTTCTGGTGATGCTACAAAAGCTAAAGTATCAGGATTTCCATCTTGACGTTTTGCAAAGTTTCTATTAAATGAATTTACAATACTGTTTCGTTTGTTTTCTGGATTATCCATTCTGTGCCACATACCAATACAAGGTCCGCAAGCATTTGCCATTACAACACCACCGAAATCGGTTAAAGTTTTTAACTGTCCGTCTCGCTCAATGGTAGCACGCACTTGCTCAGATCCTGGAGAGATAATAAACTCAGATTTTGCTTTTAATCCTTTTGCCATTGCTTGACGTGCAATACTTGCTGCACGATCAATGTCTTCGTAACTGGAGTTAGTACAACTACCAATTAATCCAACACTTAATTTTTCTGGGAAGTTATTCTCTTTTGTAGCTTCTTTCATTTTAGATAGAGGCCAAGCACGGTCTGGAGAGAATGGGCCATTTAAGTGTGGTTCTAATTCATCCAAATTAATTTCAAGAACTTGATCGTAATATTTTTCAGGAGTTTCATAAACTTCATTATCTGCTCTTAAGTTCTCAGCATTTTGAAGTGCTAATTCTGCAACATCTTCTCTGTTAGTTTTTTTAAGATAATTAGCAATTTTTTCATCAAATGGGAATAGAGAAGTAGTTGCTCCAATTTCAGCACCCATGTTACAGATTGTTCCTTTTCCAGTAGCGGAAATAAATTTTGTTCCCTCTCCGAAATATTCAACAATAGCACCAGTTCCACCTTTAACGGTAAGTTCGCCAGCAACTTTTAGAATAACATCCTTTGGGGATGTCCACCCAGAAAGTTTTCCAGTTAATTTAATACCAATAAGTTTTGGCCATTTAAGTTCCCAAGCCATTCCAGCCATCACATCAACAGCATCAGCACCACCAACACCAATTGCAATCATACCAAGTCCACCAGCGTTTGGAGTATGAGAGTCTGTGCCAATCATCATTCCACCAGGGAAAGAATAGTGTTCTAGAACTACTTGATGAATAATACCAGCGCCAGGTTTCCAGAATCCAGCACCATATTTTTGTGTTACGGATTCAAGAAAATTATAAACCTCTTTGTTTTCGTCATTTGCTCTATTAAGATCATCAATTGAATTATCTCTAGCCTGAATTAAATGGTCTGCATGAGCTGTTGATGGAACAGCAACTCTCTTTCTTCCAGAATGCATAAACTGCAAAAGCGCCATTTGTGCAGTAGCATCTTGCATTGCAACTCTATCGGGTGCTAAATCAACATAGTCCAATCCACCCTTAAATTTTGTAGTTGTTTCATCCCAAAGATGAGAGTATAAAATCTTTTCAGCGTAAGTCATTGGTCTTCCGAGTACTTCGCGTGCCTTGCCTATTTTATCTGAAAGTTGTGCATAAACTTTTTGAATCATATCAAAATTTTCAGCCATTTTCTTCTCCAGTTACTTTAAAAAATCTAATCTTCTAAAATACAGAATTTTCAAAAATATTGCTTGGCATATTAATAACTGAAGTGAGTGTAAGTTTTTAATTGTGGAGATATAAAAACTATACTAATAGATTATATCATGAATTTTTCAATTTTTATTCTCTATTTAATATGATACTTTTATATTTGGTTTTAAAAGTTAAACCAATCATTTTACTTTTAAATTTGAATTAAATATTAAAAACAAACATATAAGAGAGACAAAATGAATGTACCATTGTTAGATTTGAAGGCACAGTATCAGACATTAAAAAGTGAGTTAGATGCTGCGATTTTACATACAGCTGAGACACAATATTTTATTCTAGGTCCAGAAGTACAAAAACTGGAAGGTGAGATCTCCGAATATTTAGGAGCAAACCATGCTATAGGAGTTTCCTCTGGAACAGATGCACTTTTATTAGCGCTAATGGCACTGGATATAAAAGCTGGTGATGAAGTAATTGTTCCAACATATTCATTCTTTGCTACTGCTGGAGTTGTTTCTCGCTTAAATGCTATTCCAGTATTTGTTGATAGTGACCCAGTAACGTTTAACATTGATCCAGCACAAATTGAAGCTAAGATAACAAATAAAACAAAAGCAATTATTCCAGTTCACTTATATGGACAGAGTGCTGACATGGATCCAATAATGGCGATTGCAAAAAAACACAATCTAAAAGTTGTTGAAGATGGTGCTCAAGCAATATCTGTTCAGTACAAAGATGGTAAAAGTGTTGGTACTATTGGCGACGTGGGTTGCTATTCTTTCTTCCCAAGTAAAAACCTTGGATGCTTTGGAGATGGCGGAATGACTGTAACAATGGATGCTGATGTTGCAGAGTTACTAAAAGTAAAAAGAGTTCACGGTGGAAAACCAAAGTATTACCATGGTATGATTGGTGGGAACTTCCGTTTGGATGCAATTCAAGCTGGAGTGTTGAGTGTAAAACTTCCACATCTAGATGACTGGTCTCAAATGAGAAGAGATAATGCAGAGCTTTATACAAAGTTATTTGCAGAAGCCGGATTAGCTGAGGAAGAAGGGAAAACATTTTTTGATGAAAACAACAAAGTTCTTTTACCTAAAGCAATTTATAAAGAGACTGGTCACAAGAATTACCACATTTATAATCAATATGTAATTAGAGTTGAAAATAGAGATGAGTTACTTGCGCACTTAAGAGAGAATAGCATTGGTTGTGAAATTTACTATCCAGTATCTTTCCACCAGCAAGAGTGCTTTCAAGATTTACCAAGTTCAAAGGATGAATATCCAAATGCAGATTTTGCAGCTTCACATTCTATTGCGTTGCCAATATATTCAGAGTTATCAAAAGAGCAAATTGAGTTTGTAGTTAAAACAATTAATGATTTTATAAAGTAAAAAAACAATGGGACGCTGAAAAAGAATGATTGGTTATGAAAAGGCATGATTGAATTTTAATTGTTGAACAATCAGTGTAAATCATAATTAATCATGAAAATCTGCGTGCTATTCTTTCATAAACATTGAGAATGAAATGAATAAAGAAATCAACATTGCCATTATCGGAGCTGGTCGTTGGGGTAAAAACCATGTGAAGACAGCTAATGGTTTGTTAAGTCCAGATCAAATTACAGTCTGTGATTTTTCGGAAAGTGCTAGAGAAGTTGTTGCTATAATAAATCCAGAAATTAATTTTACAACTGATTTTGATTCTTTGATGAGCAACAAAGAAATTAATGCAGTAATAATAGCAACACCAGCAGAGACACATTTTGAGATTGCTAAAAAAGCAATGAAGGCTGGCAAGAATGTATTAGTTGAAAAACCAATTACACTCGTCCCGAGCGAAGCTGAAGAATTACTTAATCTTAGTCTCAGCCTTGGCCTCAAGTTAATGGTTGGTCATGTCCTTCTTTTCCATCCAGCGGTTTTAAGAGTAAAAGATGGAATAGAAAATGGAGACATTGGAAAACTTCAATATATCTATAGTAATAGATTAAATCTTGGAGCTATCAGAAGTGAAGAGAATGCACTCTGGTCTTTTGCCCCACATGATATTTCAGTAATACAATATTTAGTTGGTGATAATCCAACCGATATTCAAGCCAACGGCGGAGCCTTTGTTCAGCAAGGGATTGAAGATACAACAATGACTTTTCTTACATATCCAAATAATGTTAAAGCACATATTTTTGTTAGTTGGTTGCATCCATTTAAAGAACAACGAATGGTAATAATTGGTGATAAAGGAATGTACGTTTTTGAGGACTCATTGAAAACCGAGAAACTTAAGTTCTTTCCAAAAGGATTTAAAGAAGTTGATGGAGTAATTGAAAAGTTTGATGCGGATTATGAAGTAATAGAATTTGAAAGCGTAATGCCATTAGCAGAAGAACAGAAGCATTTTTATGAATCAATAAAAAACAATACAACTCCTAGAACAGATGGAAAACACGCACTTGAGGTGCTTGAAATATTAGATGTTGCAACTAAAAGAATTAAAGGGTTAAAATAATGAGCGACAATTTTTATGTAAATGAACATGCAGTTGTAGACAACAACGTTGAACTTGGAGAAGGAACAAAAGTATGGCATTTTGCACATGTGCAGTCTGGTTCAAAGATTGGAAAGAAGTGTGTCCTTGGTCAGAATGTTAATATTGGAAATAATGTTACGATCGGAAATTTTGTAAAAATACAGAATAATGTTTCTGTCTATGAAGGCGTTACTTTAGAGGATTACGTTTTCTGTGGACCATCAATGGTATTTACAAACATACTCGATCCAAGAAGTAAGTATCCACAAGTTGGTGCTGAGTTCTATATTAAAACTCTTGTAAAAGTGGGTGCATCTCTTGGAGCTAACTCAACTATAGTTTGTGGAAATACAATTGGACGTTTTGCAATGGTTGGTGCTGGTTCTGTTATAACAAAGGATGTTCCAGATTACGCATTAGTTGTTGGTAATCCAGCTAGAATAGTTGGATGGTTTTCTGAGGCCGGAGAGAAACTTAAGTTTGATGAGAATGGTTTGGCTACTTGTTCTAGAACAAACATTAAATACAAGCTTGAAGATGGTAAGGTTGTTGATATAGAAAACAAGTAAATTTAGTTGTGTTGAAGGTTATGAGAGAAAAAGTAAGATTGGATAATTAAATTTATAGTCCATAATTCATTGATATAAAAAATTCATTATGTCGTATATCTACAAAAGCCACATTATCTTGCTCTTTAGAGGTATGAAAAGATTTAAAATCTAATGAAATAAATGCTTCGTGAGTAATTTCATATTTTGCATTAAGACCCCAATTCGTGTATTTGGTTCTTTGTCCAAAAAGAAATGGTTGTGGTGAGCGAGCAAATTGATCGTCCGCAATTCCTTCGCCTCCTTTACGAATATACTCTGTCCACACTTTTGTCTGCAGTCCGCGAAAAATTCTGTAATTAAGTGAAAGATATATTTGGTCCGAATTATGTTGCATCCAGTGTCCCAGTACATAACCCCTGCTTTCATAAGTTAGTGTTGGTATATGGTATTGATATGCAAAGGGATTAATTCGGGTATAATTTATTTTAATTGTTAAATTATTTATAGGCAAATCAGTAACAGAAGCACCAAAAACAAACCCTAATTGAGGACGTACTTCTTTAGAATCACCAATATCTGAAAGTGCAACTTCATTCATAAATAAAGTTGTAAAAAGATGTGTTTGGGGAATGTGATTTCTAGAACTAAAGCTAATGAAAAAATTCGTTTGTGCCCCAGCATTTCTATTTTGATTACTGAAATACTGATCTGCTATACGAAAGGAACTTAATGGAAATAGATAAAGAAACTCTAACTGGTCACTGTATTTTAATGAGGTATTCTTAGGCTCGATATCAGTAATGCCTGTTATGGGAGTAAATTGTTTTTTTCTATCAACATTATTCCCATTTTCGGAATTATCTTTAAAATTAAAACTATATCCAATATGGTCAGATAAATAACCATAAATTGAAAATCTTTTCCAAAGATGAGTCTGTTTTTCCTTATCATTTTTGCCATATGAATATCCAAGTAGAGGAGAAAGATTAATTGCAAAAAGAGAATCTTCGTAACTAAAAAAACGAGTTCGGCTATAGTTATCCTTTTCTAATAACGTAGTTTTATTCGATCTTAAAACCACTTCCTTTGGTGGTGGTAATGTTCTGTTGGCTAT
>CBDUTO010000173.1:0-7758 GCA_965370315.1 uncultured Melioribacteraceae bacterium | reverse complement strand
ATGAAACAAGTAAGTCAAAATAAATTTGAAGCAAGTGCCACTTATTCAAAGTATCATAATAAAATAATATATAACAAATGGTATAACTAAGAACTATCGTGATAATATTCATTCTTGAAAGATGAGAATAATAAATGTAAATTAAGTTTTAAATTAAAATAATAACATTACTAATGTTTCTTGGAGAGACGATGAAAGAAGTAATCAAATATGTTAAGGCAAACAAGAAAGAGTATTTGGAAGAATTGAAAGATTATATACGTATTCCTAGTATCTCTACTTTAGAAGGTTCTAAAGAAGCAGTGAATGATTGTAGTAAATTTGTTGAATCCAAATTAAAAGATGCTGGGATGGAGACTGTCAAAATATATCCAACAGAAGGGCATCCTTTAGTATATGCCGAATGGATGAAAGCTCCTGGTAAACCTACTGTTTTAATCTATGGACATTATGATGTACAGCCTGTGGATCCACTTGACCTTTGGAAGAGCGATCCATTTGAACCAGTTGTTAAAGCTGGCAAAATTTGGGGAAGAGGTGCCGATGATAATAAGGGACAGAATTTTGTTCATATTAAAAGTGTCGAGGCTTATCTAAAAACAAAAGGTGAACTCCCAGTTAATGTTAAGTTTTTAATTGAGGGTGAAGAAGAAATTGGAAGTGCTAATCTTGAAAAATTTCTAAAGAAAAATAAAACATTATTGAAGTGCGATACAGTACTAATTTCAGATACAAGTATGTACGCTCCTGGAATTCCTACCATCAACTATGGCTTAAGAGGTCTTTGTTTCATGGAGGTTGAACTTACTGGTCCAAACAGAGATCTTCATTCTGGAAGTTTTGGTGGCGGAATTGCAAATCCAATTAATGAATTAGCAAAACTTATTTCTAAGCTTCAAGACAAAAATGGAAAAATTACTATTCCAGGTTTTTATAAAGATGTTAAAGCCCTTACAAAGAAAGAGAGAGAAAATTATAAAAAACTTAAATTCTCTGATGCAGGCTTAATGAAAGAATATGGAGTTAAGGAATTACAAGGTGAGAAAGGGTATTCTACACTTGAAAGACTCTCTGGAAGACCAACATTAGATTGTAATGGAATAGTTGGTGGCTTTACTGGAGAGGGTGCTAAAACAGTACTTCCTTCTAAAGCTAGTGCAAAAATTAGTATGAGACTTGTTCCAAATCAAGATCCAAATACAATTGCAAAACTATTTGAAAAATATGTGAAATCGATTGCACCAAAAAGTATTAAGATAAAAGTAACAGCGCACCACGGTGGGTTACCAATTGTGATGCCATTGGATGATGAAGCAATTACTGCTGCTGCCAATGCTGTTTCTAAAGCGTTCGGAAAAGAGACTGTATATACTAGGGAAGGTGGATCTATTCCTATTGTTGTAGAGTTTTCAAAACAATTGAAAGCTCCAGTAGTGTTAATGGGGTTAGGACTTGAAACAGATAATATTCATTCGCCAAATGAACATTTTCCAATCAAGAATTTTGAGCTTGGTATCTTAAGTTCTATCTGCTTTCTTGATGAATATTCAAAATAGAAGGTTAATTTATTTTTCTCTGAGGATTAAATGAAAATAATGAAATTACTTTTAATACTACTAGCCATAATACTTTTTAGTTGTGGTGGTGGAACTTCTGATGAACAAGCAGAAGATTCAGAATCAAAAGATGAATCAATTAGAAGATATAATGTTGAGATGGCAAAAAAGCAAAAAAAGATTAGCGATAATCCTTGTGATACTTTAGCTTTAAAAGAGTTTGTAATCAATCAGGATACTGCTGGTACTTATTTGGTAGAGTTTGATAGGACATTTACATATAATGTTCCTAAATCTGCTGTAATCTACTATGCTGATAAAAAGAAGAAGAAACAATATATATTTGCTGTTATAGCAAAATCGAAGCCTACAGAAAGATTTATTGAACCCAAAAATGTGGTTGGTTATGAATCAAGTTTTATCAATCTTGATAGTACAAAATTAGGAACGGCATTCTTCTTTTTAACTTTGTACGAGTGTAATAAAGAAGTTGGTGGTACGTTCAAACAGATATGGGAATCTGAGGTTCCTATCCATGGTGGTTTTAATACAATGAAACTTAAAAGATGGAAGCCAAAAGGAATTATGTATGTTGAATTAAATTTTGAAGCTGGAATAATTTCTGGTCATAGAAATTATAATTTCTTTTTAGTTGATGGAATTGAAAAGGAACCACATTTAATGGAAACTTATGTAGGGTTGGTACATAAAAGAACTCTTACAAAAGTGAATAATGATCGTTATCCAGATTATCTTGAATATCGATTCTGGGATGATTCAATCTCTATTCGTATTAGAGACTCAATACCATTCTATTGGGATACGACAAGAAGTTTATATGTTACAAAACATAATAGACGTTGGTTTAGAAAATACTAATTAAAGATATGACAAATAGAGAAGAAATATATAACAGTTTTAAATCAAGATTTAGTGAACTAGAGATTGATGGGAATAAATTCGTTTCAAAATATACTTCGGTTGAGGAAGAATATAACTTTATTAAAAAGGGAGTTGCAGTTAGATATTTATCAAACTACAGCAAAATATTCATTCATGGTAAAGATAGCGAATCACTTCTTAAAAGATTAACCACAAATAAAATCTATGATTTAAAAGTATTGGAATGGGTAAAAACTCTTTTTGTTAATAATGATGGTAACATTATTGATAAAACCATATTGCTTAAATTTGAAGATTACTACCTTTTAATTGGTTCAAATACCGAGAATAAAAAATTATACAAATGGGTTAAGAGATTTATTATTGATGAAGATATTGTTGTTGAAAATTCCTTCGAAGATTATAGTCTATTTGAAGTAATGGGATCTCAAGGAACTTCCTACATGTCTATGATTCTTGGTGATAAGTTTAATGAATTCAACGATAAAAATATTCTTCGAGTTCAAGTGGATGATTTTTTTGTTCATGGTATTAAAATCAAAGACGTTGGATGTATCGATAAATATGTTATACTTGTTGATTCAAAAAATGCAATTAGAATACTAGATGTTTTGAATCAAAGCAAAAGTGTTTTTGATTTTGGAATGGTTGGTGAAGAGGCATATAATATTTTCCGAATAGAAAATGGTGTTCCAGTTGCACCAAATGAATTGAATGATACAGTGAATCCGATGGAAGTTAATTTGCTTAGTGAGGTCTGTACTGAAAAGCATAATTATATAGGTCATGAGATTGTTGAAGGAGAAAATAGTGCTCTTGGAAAACTTGTTGGAATTACATTCGAAGATAGTATTACTCCATTTAGTCAAAATATTACAATCGAAAATAATTTGGGTGAAGAGATTGGAGTTATTACAAGTTTTACAAATTCAAATTATTTGAAACAACCAATTGGACTTGGTTTTATAGAGTCAAAAATAATTCCAAATGGGGAGTTGTTTTTTGCTGTTGATGAAAACCAAAAGACAAAAATAAAAATTTCCGATCTATAATTTTAATAGTGCTAAAAGAATTTTGCTAAGTTAATACTCCTAATCTAAAGAAAAAGTTAAATGAAGATATATACAAAAACAGGTGATGATGGTACTACAGGATTAGTTGGGGGTGAAAGAGTTGCAAAAGATTCATTACGTGTTGAATGCTACGGCACTGTTGATGAATTGAATTCTACTCTTGGCTTAACTATAACTGAGATTACTTCTAAGGATGTATCTAGTTTATTAAGTGAAATTCAAAACAAACTATTTACAATGGGTGGTGAACTAGCTACACCAGAAAATAAAAGTGATTTTAATAGAGTAAGATTAGTCAATAATGATATTCTGTTACTTGAGAATAGCATTGATAAATATGAAGAAAAACTTGAGCCACTGAAACAATTTGTGTTACCTGGTGGTACAAAGGGAGCGTCTTTACTACATTATGCACGTTCAGTTTGCAGAAGAACAGAACGATTAGTAACTTCGCTATCCAAAAATGAAAAAATATCAAATTTAATTTTGATTTATTTAAATAGATTATCTGATCTATTATTTGTTCTTGCACGTTTTGAAAATAACGTAAACCAAGTACCCGATATTCCTTGGAAAAAATAAAATCTTCAATTTGTATTTTGGAAATTTCTATTTATCCTTGTTAATTTTTACTATTGGGGGTGAAACTGGTTTCGACGGGGTTATATAGTCTTTGGACTGCGCATCGTGTTCTCCGTAGACACGCTAAACGACGGTACTTTAATATAATCGACAATTACGATTACGCATTAGCAGCTTAATCCCAAAAGGATAGCTACTCGTTCCTCATGTTCTCTCGTATCAGAACATGAACGAACGCCGATTAGATACGATAGCCAAAGCGAGAGCTTGAGTAGTAGAGGCGAAACTTTAATCAAGCTGGCTCAATAATATTTAGTTATTCAAAGATTATTGAGCAAGACTAAAAGAGTAACTATGTGTGTAGACGTTCTCTGAACAGTAACTTCGGACCCGGGTTCGACTCCCGGCACCTCCACAAAAAATATTTCTAGTAACAATACGTTGTTACTAGAAATATTATATCCTTAACAAATTCTTAACAATATATCTCAATTAGAGTTTTTCTCTAAGATAATTTCCGAATAAATTAATTCCTTTGAGTTCTAAAATTAATAAGCCCAGTTACAAAATCTTGTTCAAAGGTTGAATATACTTTGTATGATAGTGTATAATTATGGTAAAAATTTAAGTTGTCAATTGGATTTATAATTAGAGTTTTTGAATCTGAAGTAAGACTATTGGTTGTTGGTCCTATCAAAGAATTTTCATCAATAAGATATACATATCCATCTTGGTTGTTTAAATCAATATTTTCTGTAAAAGTGATTTCTATATTGTTATAAATACCAAAGTCATTAAAAACTCCATCGATCCGTTCAAGATTTGTTTTAACAAATTGAATACCCTGAGTTGTACCAAAAGTAAAGGAATCCGAAAAATTGTTATTATCTTTTGATCTTCCCGTAAGCACTAAAGAATAAGTTTCGTTTACCTGAAGCGTCACGTATGGATTAATAGTTAATGTAACTCCATCACTATTCCAAGTTGATTCAAATTCTACATTCCCAAAAGTTGGACTTGACAGAGTAATATGAAAAGAAGATGGATCCATTGGTTTTGAAAATGTGAGTATTAAATCATCGTACAAGTTAAAGTTATTGTTCATAAAATTATTTTGAACAATGAATGATGTTGCTTGAGAAATATAGAGAATTATACTCTTTGATTGAGTTGTTATATTAGGAAGTAATGTTACATTATTACTACTTACATCATAATTACTAGTACCATCATTAAAAGGCATTGTTAGTAATTCTACATCATTTGTTGCTGGAAGGTTAGTAAATATGAAGCTACCATCACTATTTGTTGTAGTATAATACTTATCTGGAGAAATATCGTAATTTGAAAAATCTGCAACAATTGTAACTCCACTTGCCAAATTTGTATTCTCTTGATTATAGTGTGCCCAAACAGTACCAGATACTCCTGCATTTAACATATATAAATTGATATCCATTTTTTCACTATGATAAAAATTTTCACTAGTAGGATAATCAGTAATTCCTATTTGTTGAAGTGTTGGTATTGATACAGTAGTTCTACCAATTGCATAATCGTTTTTTCCCGAACATGAAATTTCATAATTCCCAGGTGATAGATGAGTAATTGAATAATAACCAAGAGAATCTGTTAGTGTTGCATATATATTGCCATCAACAACTGTTGTTACTTCAATTCCATTTATTCTAGTATTAGTATTTGCGTCTGTAACTACACCATGAATACTTCCAATAACTCTACCATCTGTAGAATTGTTGATATTAGTAATTTCATCTGTGCAACTCATTAATAATGTGAAGGCAAAAACAATTGAGATTTTAATAATTGTTTTCATTTGATTTGTTAGTTCCATTTTTTTTATCCGTTTTGAATTTTTGAAATATGTTTTTTTATAAAATTGCTTTTTCATTATTAGGATGAATTTTGGTAAACTTTGCAACTACCCTATTTATAATCTGTTTTTGAAAAACATGGATTACAAAATCATAATTAGAAAATATATCATAATCCCTAAATGTCTATTTTAAAGATATCAAAATAGATAAAAAGATTTATAAATACAAAATATAATACACATAATGATGAATATTCGATTCAATATTTAGTGTTTTGGAAAATCAATCTGTGATTTAATTTTAGCTTTTTATTAACAGATTTTTTTAATAAATTTAAGTACTTATAAATGGGTGAAATGCGACATGAGTATATTAAACAAAAATAATAGCTTAGTAAATAATTCTCTTAAAAAAATAGATAAAGTTAACAAAGCTTATCTTAATTTTGCTATTCAAAAGGGTTTCCCTGTAGTTCTGAAAGGAAAATACTCATTGAGTTTCATTACTTTTATAGTAATAATCTTGGCTATTTTTCTCTTTTCAGAAAGAACAATTGATTCTAATATTCCTACGTTTACAGTAAAAAGAGGTCTGTTTTTAGTATCAATTACTGAAAGTGGAGAGATAAAAGCAAAAAAATCAATTTCGATAACTGCCCCAAGAGTAAGAAACTCTCTAAAAATTATCCAATTAGTTCCAGAAGGAGATTATATAAAATCGGGAGATGTCGTTGCAAAATTTGATCCGACTGAAACCCTTGCAAAACTAAAAGAATCTGAAGCTCAATTAGAAATATCTAATTCAAACAAAGATAAGTTACTTGCAAACCATGCTTCACAAATGGCTCAGATGAGGTCAGATTTTAAGAGTGCCGAGCTAAGCTTTGAATTATCAAAACTTAATATGGAGCAAATGAAATTTGAAGCAGAGGCAAAGAGAAGAGAGGCAGAGCTTCAGCATAATAAAAATGAATTGAATTTTGAAAAAACTAGACAAACTTTTGAATCAAATAAAATAATTCAAAGATCTGAATTAGAGAATATGAATGTTGAAATTAGACAAAAAAATAATGAGGTAGATAAAGCAATAAGAGATGTTGACGCACTCACGCTTAAATCATCTGCTGAAGGTTTAGTTGTTTATGGAATTAATTGGAACAATCAAGGACAAAAATTTCAAATTGGAGACCAACCTTGGCCAGGTCAAGCGATAGCAACTTTACCGGATTTATCAGAAATGGAAAGCCATACATTCGTAAACGAAGTGGATATTAGTAAAGTACAAACTGGACAAAAAGTTGAAGTTAAGCTAGATGCTTTTCAAGATAGTATTTTTGATGGACAGGTAGCAAATGTTGCAAGATTAGGTAAACGGAAAGATAATCAATCAACAATAAAAGTTTTTGATGTTTTTATTAATATTGCAGGTATTTCTGAAATACTAAAACCTGGTATGACTACTAGTAACAAAATAATTATGGATGAAATAAATGATGTCATATTTATTCCACACGAAGCTTTGTATGGAAGTAAAGGGGAATTCTCAGTATTTAAAAAGGATGGTTCTGACTTTGAGAAAGTAAAAGTTACTATAGGCAAGAAGAGCGATAATTTTGTAATTATTCAAAGTGGCATCGAAGATGGAGACATTGTTGCATTGAGAGATCCAAACAAAGAAAACTTCAATGAAGATGGAACAGAAAATAATTCAGTACAAATGCCAGAAAATGGAAATTAAATGAATCTTTGATGAGTGTAGAACTCAAACCTGAGGAAGATAGCAAAAAATAAAAAGATGAAAAAAATT
>CBDUTO010000172.1:0-8010 GCA_965370315.1 uncultured Melioribacteraceae bacterium | reverse complement strand
AAGGTATTTTAAATTAGTGGCTTAACTTAATGTATGTTTGTTGGGGAGCAGATCACTTTGGTCTTAACTTCTATAAATTCTTTGAATGTATCTTTTTCAAAAATATTGGTATCATCAGCGAATAAACAAAACAACAACCTTACTAAATAAACTTCTAGCTGATGCCCTTCATAACCACTTGCTTTTAATTGGTCATGAAGTTTTCCCATAAGTTCGGCAGCTTCAATATTTACTGGGTCTTCATCTTTGAAAGTGTATTTTTGATATCCTGCTATAAACCCAAATATTCCAATATTTTTATGAAGTTCATTTAATTTAAAATGGTAATTTTTATCTTCATCTAAATCATAAACCTTAAAGTTCTGGAAATCGCAAACTATTACCATCTTCGGTAACTCATGGTCTTTCAAGCCAGGAAAATAATCTATTGCTTGTTGATGTGCCCTCTCTAAATTTGCCCCTAAAGATTTATGCTCAATTAATATATTCCCTTTCCACAGTAAATCTATTCTTCCATTTTTTCTTTTATCCGTAGTAACTGTTTTTTCAAACTCGGCTAGTCGCCTTCTACTTCTGCCAAAAACATAAAAGAATTCATTCCAAAAGGTTTGAGCCTCAGCTTGTTCACTTTTTTCATCAGCCCATTCACGCGAAAAATTTAAAGCTCGGTCTTTAATTTCATTTAGACTTATCGGCATTTAGCACCCTCTCCAAATATTCAAGAATAAGTTTGTTTTTCATATCGGTTATCTCGCACCTTGAAAATTGATTACCCATTTGCTTGATTCAAAAATAAACAATTGTAGTTCAAAAAAATAAATGTTTTAATTTTTTTCAGCAAAAAAATAAATATCATTTGAAGTTTCTGAATTAAAAGGAGTTTTCTTTAAGTCTTGGAAAACCTCAACTTTTGCAAAATTGTTTTGCTCTATTAAGTTCATAAACAATTCTAAAGAATGAGGATAAACCTTGGTTGAAATTAATTTCCGTTCTTTACTATTATCTAATTTAAATCTTAGGATGTTAAAATTTATGTGCTCTTTTTCAAAATCGTAGAATCTTATTATTTGATCTTTTTCACTCTTACTAATATTTACAATTCGTTCATTTTCTCTTACAATTTTTTCGTAGTTCAAAATATGGAAAAGCAATTTTCCCTTTTGGTTTAACAATTCCCCAAATCTTTTAATTGTAACTGCAATATCTTCTGGCGGTATATTTGCAACAGTATTACCAAGTGAACAAACAAAATCAAAATTTGAGTTAAAAGAACATGGAATAGACTGCACACTGAAGTTATAAAAACTTGCTACTCTATTCTCCTTTTCAGCATTTTCCTCGGCTTTTTCAATCATCATCATCGATGAATCGAATCCACAAACATCTAAACCATGTGAAGCCAATGCTATTGAATCAATTCCACTACCACAACCAATATCCGCAGCGGTCTTAACGTTCAATTTTACAAATTCCTTTAAGTTTTTTGTTTTGTTATCCAATGCTTTCTTAAAATCTATCATCTCATCATAATACTCCGAGACGTCATTATAAAAATCTTTATTCAAAATTGTATCCATTCTAATTCCATTAAATATTGTTTAATAAAACTATTCTTTTATAAATAGCAAATGTAAAATTAACAATTAATACTTCTTGAAAGAACCTATTTCTGTAGAATATCTCTCATAAAGAATAAATTATTAAACGTTTTGGAAATTAATTGGTTAACCAAGCTCTCTATTTGTGAATGACCAGATATATTATCATCTAATCCGTTAAGCAAAACATCCAATTTCTTAATGTTTACATCCAATTTCTTAATGTTTACATCGAATTTATTATATTTTACATCCACTTTATTAAGAATTATTTCTAATCCTTTTCGTAAATGATTAACTAGTTGCCGTAGATAACTATCTAGTTAACGTTAACGATTAACTTGTTATAAAAATTAACTAACTTTTTCTATTTTATGTCTAATTTTTAAATTAATGCATTTATCTTTTTGCAATTTTTTGCTATCTTGTTAACGAAAGTAGATACTTCTTTAACTTTGGAGATAAATAATGCTTAAACTAAGAATAAACGACCTTATTAATATAAGGGGTATAAAACGTCCATTTACATTTTTAAGAAAACATGGATTCTCTAATCATAAAATTAGGCTTTTTCAATCGGGCAAAGCAAACTCGTTTAATATTAAAGACCTAGAGTATTTGTGCGAAATATTAAATTGCACACCAAACGATTTGTTCAATTGGGAACCTGATGTAAATAATATGCTCCCGGATGCTCATCCCCTATATAAATTAATAAAGAGCCCTGACATTAATCTAGCAGAAATAACCACTGATATGAGTACCGAAGAGTTTGCTGAGTTTTCAAAAAAGGTATTAGAAATTAAGAACGAAGTAAAAAACAACATTAGTTAATCTGAAACTTTAATTTCAGTTTTTCTTAGTTATTTTAACTGTTTTTTTATTAAGAGGCATTTAGGAAGATAATTTTTCCAAAATAAACTCATGAACTAATAATTAGCAAAAATAGTATCAATAAAATTCTAATTAATTGATTGATACTATTTCTTTATGTTAATCACCTCTTAATACCATTTGTATAAATCCAAAGTATGTGTAACTTTGCAAACTAATAGATTCATTAATTCAACAATTATAATAAATGATCTCAAAACTCACTAAGCTTTTCCCTTTATGGGCAATACTATTTGCATTAATTGGATACTTACTACCCCAACTATTTACATCTCTAAAGTCAATGATAATTCCTTTACTTATGCTAATTATGCTCTCTATGGGAATTACTTTAACTTTTGATGATTTTGTACGTGTTTTCAAAAATCCAAAGGTGATATTTGTTGGTGTAATATTGCAATATTTATTGATGCCTGCAGTAGCATATTTTATTTCAATAATGCTAAACTTATCGAGCGAACTCTTAGTAGGAATGGTACTTGTGGGAAGTGTTTCTGGTGGAACTGCATCAAATGTAATTTGCTATCTTGCAAAAGCAGATGTCGCACTTTCAATATCAATGACCATTTTTTCCACTTTAGTTGCATTTGTTGCTACCCCTTATCTCACATATTTGTATGCTGGTGAGTATATCCCAATCCCAGTAACTGCAATGATATTAAGCATCATTAAAATTGTCATACTTCCTCTTTTCTTAGGAATTCTGATAAACAAATTTCTTAGTAAAAAGGTAGAAATTATTAAATCCGTTTTACCTTTTATCTCAATGATTGCAATAATAGCCATTATTGCTATTGTGGTAGCACTAAATAATGAAAGAATCGGTGGAATAGGATTATCGATGATTGTAGCGGTTATCTTACATAATCTCATTGGAGTATTATCAGGATATTCAATCTCCAAACTATTAAATTATGATGAAAAAGTTTGTCGCACTATTGCCATAGAAGTTGGAATGCAAAATTCAGGATTAGCGGTTGCTTTGGCTTCAAAATATTTTACACCCTTAGCAAGTTTACCCGGAGCTATTTTCAGTATTTGGCATAACATTTCTGGATCATTACTTGCTGGTTTTTGGTCAAAAAGAGATTTGAAATAATTACAAAAAAACAAGGATTATGACTTTATCCATTTCCAAAATTCGTAATTCTTAATTATTTTTAGCAATATTATTTAACGAGGTTTACAATGGAAAATGTTTCACTAAAAGAGTACATAAACAAAATTCCGAAAGCAGAATTGCACTTACACATCGAAGGTACATTTGAACCAGAATTAATGTTCAAGATTGCACAGCGTAATGGAATTAAAATAGACTTTGATTCTGTAGAAGAGCTAAGAGCTGCGTATGATTTCAATAATTTACAAGAATTTTTGGATATCTATTATGCAGGGGCAAAAGTTCTAATTCACGAACAAGATTTTTACGACCTTACTTGGGCTTATCTTGAAAGAGCAAATGAAGATAATGTAATTCACACAGAAATTATGTTTGATCCTCAAACTCATACTGAGAGAGGTATTTCTTTTGATACTGTAATAAATGGAATTCACTCAGCACTAAAAGATGCAGAGAAAAAGTTTGGAATGACTTCAAAACTGATCTTATCATTTTTGCGCCATCTACCGCAAGAAGCAGCATATGAGACTTACGAAAATTACTTTAATCACAAAGATAAAATTGATTTGGTAGGTTTAGATTCCTCAGAAGTAGGAAATCCTCCATCAATTTTTAAAGCGGTTTACAACAGAGCATTTCATGATGGACTTAAACTGACAGCGCACGCTGGCGAAGAGGGTCCTCCAGAATATGTTTGGGAAGCATTAGACATTCTAAAAGTAAACAGAATAGATCATGGAAACCGTTCGCTTGAGGATGAAAAATTAACTAAAAGAATTGTTGATGAACAAATTGCATTAACTGTCTGTCCCCTATCCAACTTAAAATTAAAAGTTGTTGAAGATTTGAAAGAACATCCACTTAAAATAATGTTGGATAAAGGAATTAAAGCTACTGTTAACTCAGACGACCCAGCATACTTTGGTGGCTACATAAATGAAAACTTTATCCAAACTGCTATAGCCCTTAACTTAACCAATGATGATATTTACACCCTTGTTAAAAACTCCTTTGAAGCTAGTTTTGCAGATGATGAGAGAAAAGTTGGGATGCTTAAACAGCTTGATGAATTTATAAATTAGTTTTTTTTAGCTAAAAGAGTTTAAACTTCATTTTTAAGTAAATGAAGTTTAAACTCTTTGCATTTCTTAAAATCTAAACTCCAACCTGCGATTAAAAAACCTTTTATTTAATATATGTTAAACTTTCAATGGTGCTTTATATTTTTAAATACTGGAACCCATTAAAAGATTCCAATATTATAGTTTTAAAGCTCTTCATTTTTATTCAAATAACTTAATTGATAGAAAAACTACTTTATTTTAGCAACAACATCTTTTTACTTTCATTAAAATTACCACCACTCCGCAAACTATAAAAATATACCCCACTCGTCAGGTTAGATGCATCAAACTGTACTTCATAACTTCCAGCACTTTGTTGTTTGTTTACAAGAGTTGCAACTTCACGTCCGAGTATGTCGTAGATTTTTAATTGTACAGACGTTGCTCGCAACGACCCTACAACTGGGATAGAATATTTTATTGTGGTACTTGGATTAAAGGGATTTGGATAATTTTGAGACAAACTAAACTCTGTTGGTTGATTACTAATATTCTCTTTTACTCCAACTGGAACGTAACTAAAGTTTGTATTATAAAATCCTATTACATCATTTGTAATCTTGCGCGATTCTGTTATTGAGTTTAAGTGATCTGTTCCTCTTCCAACAATATATGCCACTATAATTTCTATCGGTTTCCCTTTCACTAAATCAAATGGTCCTGTTGATCCTAATTGATTTTGGTCAACTAGCAAAGAATTTATCCAACCATTCTGCGAAACTGGATCACCAGCATACATTAACCTAGGATTAATTGAATTGCAATCTTCATTAAATATCTTTCCAAATTCCCAAGTACACGCATTGATTGACTCACCAGCCCTGTTAAATCCCAACATGTAACTACGCAATTGAGTTTTATTATTTGCATCCCCTTGTGTAGGATGACCAGGAATATAATGAGTACTTGAAGTTAGTTTATTGTTTCTTGCACCGGGATATTCATCCAATCCTAATAATTTTCCTCTCCTATTCCATGCAGAATCAAGAGGTGTATCAATACCATCTTCATATATTCCATTTCCATCTGTATCAACAAAAGTTTCTCCTGCAATATATACTGGTGGTGCTTGAATAAAAGAAATAAAGCTTGCTGGTGGATTAATTCCATAATCATCATCTTCACCACCATTGTATGTATAAGTAGAGTTTAGCACTGTATCGGTACCAACCAAATCATCATTAAATGTCCCAATATCCATATCAGCCCAGGCACCAAAATATACAGAATCTAATTTATCAGCTACAGTACCCATATTCTCAATCTTATATCTAACAAATATTACATTAGAGAGTTTAGGTGAAGTTGCTATATTATATGAAAATGCTGTTTGCTTTATTTCTATTCCTTGAGGTTCAACATCACTAAAAGTTCTTGAATCTCTGGGCACCCCATCATTAAAAACGGTATAGGTAGTAACATCACCTATTAAATCTGGTTTATCTTCATTATTGTCCCAAATTCCATTTCCATTTAAATCTACTGGGCTATAAATGCCATCACCATCACCATCATAAAAATCAGCACCAAGTTTAACAGCTTCCCCCCAGTCAATCCATGATTGGTGAAAATCTCCTTGTAGAGTTCTTACAACATGAAAACCATCCATTGCTTCAACGTGATTCACATTCCCATGTAGGTAATCTTCAATACCGCTATCATTCATCATTCCATTAGCCCAAAGGTTTCCATTCGTATATCCGCTTAAAGCAAAACCCGCAGAATAGATAACTGTTATATCATCAAGTCGCCCTCCAGCACTATTAGTACCAATTTCTATATCTGCTAATATTCCTTTGGCATCCATTGGTAGTTTTATATTATTGTTATCAAATATAAAACCTTCACCACCATCATTCAAAAACATAGATGCTACATTTTCACTTTCAGTCAACACGTAATTACCATTTACATCTGTCGCAAGTATTTGATATCCGAAAACGAATTTGTAATTTATATCTATCAAATCATTTCCAAAGATAAAATCACCAGCTTCTTTATCATTATGCAAACCATCATCAAATAGTTCAAGGGAATCTAAAACAGTAGAGAAAGTATAATAGAACATCACAGAACTAAGAGTGTTTTGCGAATATACTTTGGAATTTATATTTACATTCGCAAATGGATTATTATTAAGAGATTCAAAAGCTGTATTAAAAACCATTGGTATAGCTGAATTATCATCACTTTCATCTGCAATGCCATACCATAAGCTACCCCCACCAATTCTACTGGAAGTAAAAGAAATATACAATTTATCATTAGCAAAACTATTATTTTGCCATCCATCGGAACCCACATACTCTGTAAACTTATTTGGAGAACTCCAACTATTAGTACCATCTATTAGTTTTGAATAATAAATATTTGATTGGAAATATTCTTCAAAAGGAGTTAAAGCTACTTGGGAGAAAGTTAACCAAAGAGTTTTGTTAGAATCCTTTATAACTCTTGGTCTTTCTTTATTAAATCCGTTATCTAAAACTAGTGTTTCGTCAGTCCATGTTTTACCACTATCAACACTGGTCATTTCATATATATCAGAAGTGTCGTCATTACTCTTTTGATAAATTAAAACTAAAGAACCATTCCAATGTGAGTTAACTGAGGAGAAATGAGGAAATTCACTTTCGAAAGTTACTAATGTATCTTTCTCACTCCACGTAATTCCATCATCACTTTGAATGTTATAAACTGTAAGTAGTCGGTTATAAACAAACCATATTTTGTTATCATCAGTTTGCGACAAACTTGATTCTAAAATTTTTCGTGGTCGAATAGTTCCAATGTCGGTTACTAATTGAGTTGGTTCTGACCATGTACTCCCATTGTCATCTGAATATATCAAATAATGGAATTTGAATTTGTATGTAACGAGAATTCTTCCATTATTTAGTTTTAATGCATTTAAATCTGAAAGTGAATCGAGAATAATTGTATTATCAACAAGTGTAGTTGGGGTATTCCAAGTTCCTCCATCATCTAAACTTTTTGACATGTGTAAATCTGTCGAGTCAATCCAAAATGTTATTATCTCGTTTGTTCCACCTTCAATAATAAAAGATTCTGGAACTGCATTACTAATTGGATCAAGTAATGGAAATTGAACCATTTGTGCTGATAAATTAATTGTAAATACGATTAGAAATGATAGTGTGAATTGTTTCATCTTAGTTCTCCCTTTTCCCTTTAGAAATTGTTTGTTACCACCTAACTCCACATGTAAGATAAACAAGACATCGGTATATGTCAATAGGCTTATGTACTCACG
>CBDUTO010000171.1:0-8159 GCA_965370315.1 uncultured Melioribacteraceae bacterium | reverse complement strand
CTGCTCCTATGATCTCTGGTAGTGAAGTAGTCATTAATGAAATACTTGCTAAGAATGATTCTCTAAATTTCGACTCAAGTGGTGAGGATGATGATTGGATTGAACTTTTTAATAAAACTAGTGAAAGCATAGATTTATCTGGACTGTTTTTAACTGACAATGAACTTAATTTAACAAAATGGCAATTCCCAACAGGAGCTTCAATTAAACCTGGTGAGTATCTAATTATCTGGTGTGATAATGATGAGAATCAAGATGGATTGCATACAAATTTCAAACTTAGTTCAAATGGTGAGTTTGTAGCACTTTCGGATAGAGATGGAAGAACAATCATTGATTCAATTTCATTTTTTGAGCAATCTGCTAATATATCATACGGCAGATCTCCCGACGCTTCAAATGATTGGACCTTTATGAAACCAACACCTAAAAGTGAAAATGGAAATAGTGTTGATGTTAAAGACGAAAATATTGTTTCACAATTTGAACTATTTCAAAACTATCCTAATCCATTTAACCCGAGCACAGTGATAGAGTATTCTATTCCTCAACAGACAAAACAGCGAAATACCTCTACACAAGTTGTATTAAAAGTGTATGATTTACTAGGGCGCGAAATTGAAACACTAGTGAACCAAAAGCAAAGAGCTGGGAATTATGTAATTCAGTTTGATGCAAGTCATTTAGCAAATGGAATTTATTATTACCAATTAAGTACTGAGTTTTATTCAGAAACAAAAGGTATGGTTCTACTTAAATCACCGTTTAGTAGATCAAAAACATAAGTATTGATTTATAATTATAAATTCATTTCTCATTTATGATAAAAAACCCGACAAAAGTAATCTTCTTTTCGTAATTTTATATCTTAATTTTTTGAGAATAATGTTAATCTGTTAAGAAGAATCAGGTAAGAATTTACTAAAGTTTAAAACACCTCTTAAAACTTCAAAGAAACATTGTAACCACTTAGCAACAAAATTTTATTAAAATATATAGGAAATAATTTTATGTCTTTAAAAGTCATAACAGCTGAAGAAGCTGCAAGTTTTATAAATAATGGTGATGTCATTGGTTGTAGTGGGTTTACACCAGCCGGTGCTGTTAAAGATATTCCAACTGCAATTGCAGCGCGAGCAAGGGAAGAACACAAACATGGTAGAGAATTTAAAATTGGTGTTATAACAGGGGCATCTACAGGAGATTCTCTTGATGGCGAACTTGCTAGAGCAGAAGCAATTGCGTGGAGAACACCATATCAATCAAGCCCAGACTTACGAAAACTAATAAATGCAGGAAAAGCAGAATTTTTCGATAGCCATCTTTCAGTTGTTGCTCAAAATTTGCGCTATGGCTTTTTAGGCAAAGTTGATTTTGCAATTATTGAAGCGTGCGATGTAACTTCAAATGGTGAAATTGTTTTAACAACAGGAGTAGGAATTTCTCCTTCAATTTGCAAAGTAGCTGATAAGATTCTAATTGAGCTGAATAAATATCATCCAAAAGCACTTCGTGGAATACACGATATTTATGTTCCAAAGGATCCACCTAACAGAAGAGAAATTCCATTATACAGTGCAAAAGATAGAATTGGAGCTGAAGTAATAAAAGTTGATCCATCAAAAATTATTGGTGTTGTTGAAACTGAAAGAGAAGACGAAGTTGGTGCATTTAAAGATGCAGATACAACAACAAAACAAATTGGCGAAAATGTTGCCGATTTTATTGCATGCGAAATTAAAAACAACAGAATTCCAAAAGAGTTTTTACCAATACAATCAGGTGTTGGAAATATTGCAAATGCCGTTTTAGGCGCGCTGGGTGAGCATCCAAAAATTCCAAAATTTGAAATGTATACTGAAGTTATTCAAGATTCTGTAATTAGACTAATGCAAGAAGGGCAAATAGATTTTGCAAGTGGATGTTCACTAACTATTACTCCAGAAATTCTTCGTGAAGTTTATGACAATTTAGATTTTTTCAAAAAAAGATTAGTCCTCCGCCCTCAAGAGATTTCAAACAACCCTGAAATTGCTCGTAGAATTGGTATTATTTCAATTAATACTGCACTTGAAATTGATATGTTCGGAAATGTTAACAGTACTCAAGTACTTGGAAGTAAAATGATGAATGGTATTGGTGGTTCTGGTGATTTTACTAGAAACGCATACATATCTGTATTTACTTGCCCATCCGTAGCAAAGGGTGGATTAATTAGTGCGATAGTTCCTATGGCTTCACATATTGATCACAATGAACATTCCGTTCAAGTAATTGTTACTGAGCGTGGTGTTGCTGATTTAAGATCGAAATCTCCAAAAGAAAAAGTGAAGGCAATTATAAAAAATTGTGCCCATCCAGATTATCAAGATCAACTTTGGGATTATGTAAAGTTATCTAAAAAAACTCACACACCAACTACATTACCTGCTTCTTTTGGAATGCATCAGCAATTCCAAAAAACTGGGGATATGAGAAATGTTAACTGGGCAGACTATCTTTGTTAATTTTTGCCAGAGTGCTAATTTAACACTCTGGCAAATTTCTTAATATAATTGTTTATTTATTTTATTTGGTGAATGTTTATATTAACATTTAAATTTTTTGTTTAGTTGTAAATTAATTGAGGTTTATCATAGCACAGAAAGAAAAAAATATAGTTGAAAAGATAGTCTCCTTAGCGAAAAGAAAAGGGTTTGTTTTCCAATCAAGTGAAATTTATGGAGGCCTAAATGGTTGCTGGGATTACGGTCCACTTGGGGTTGAGTTATTGAAAAACATAAAAGAAGAATGGTGGAAATCAATGACCTACCGTAATGATGTTGAAGGCTTAGACGCTTCAATATTAATGCATCCAAAAGTTTGGGAAGCCTCCGGACACATCGATAATTTTTCTGATCCAATGATTGATTGCAAACAATGCAAAACAAGATATAGAGTTGATACTCTTGGCGACTCAATTGCTGAGAAAAAGAAGAAAAAAATAATTTCAGCTGTTGAAGAAAAACTTTCAGATGAAAAGAAAAATATTTTAGATGAAATATATAACATTCATTCAGAATTAGATGCAAGATTTGAAGCAATTCTTGAAAACAAAGAATTAGCCATTGATATACTTGCTGAAACTAATTGCTCAAAGTGTGGTACTAAAGGTCAATTTACAGAGCCACGTAATTTTAACTTAATGTTCAAAACATTTGTTGGTCCTATAGAGAGTGATGATAATGTAGTGTTCCTACGTCCGGAAACCGCACAAGGAATTTTTGTAAACTTCCAAAATGTTCAAAACTCAAGCCGTCAAAAACTTCCATTTGGAATTGCACAGATTGGGAAAGCATTTAGGAATGAAATTAATACAAAAAACTTCCTTTTCCGTACAAGAGAATTTGAGCAAATGGAAATGCAATATTTTGTTAACCCTAGTACTGACAAAGAGCATTACGATGCTTGGAAGGAAAGAAGAATAAATTGGTATGCAAATCTAGGAATGGATTTGGAGAATTTACGATTCCACGATCATCCTTCGGATAAGCTTGCCCACTATGCAAAAGAAGCAACTGATATTGAGTATAAATTTTCTTTTGGATGGGGAGAGATTGAAGGCATTCATAATAGGACTGATTTTGATCTGGGACGTCATCAAGAGTTTTCAGGAAAATCTCAACAATATTTTGATGAAGAATTAAAAGAAAAATACATTCCATACATTATTGAAACATCTGCTGGAGCCAGCCGTTCCTTTATGGCATTTTTAGTTAATGCATATCACGAAGAAGAAGTTAACGGAGAACAACGAGTAGTATTAAAATTTCATCCAAAATTAGCTCCAATTAAAGCGGCAATATTTCCTTTAGTAAATAAAGATGGAATGCCAGAAATTGCTAAAGAAATTGAAGCCGACCTTAGCTCTCACCTTAGAGTTTTTTATGATTCTAAAGGAGCTGTGGGAAGAAGATACAGACGTCAGGATGAAAATGGAACTCCTTTTTGCATAACTGTAGATAATCAAACTCTTGAGGATAAAACAGTTACTGTGAGAGATAGAGATACAATGGAGCAAGTACGTGTTAGTACAGATGAACTTCTTATGTATCTTATAAAGAAATTAAAATAATTTTATCTGGCTGATTTAAATAAAGTCATTGAGAATCCCGTTTTGGAGGATGAAGCAATCTGCTACAGATTTCTTTGTCGTCCAAATATCGGACTCCTCGTAATGACATCAGGATTATAGCTTATGAAAAAGACTATTCTTAATGAATTACAATCTCACAAAGATACTATTGAAAAAACAATTGCTTTTTTACAAGATGATATATTAAAAGCATCTGAGCTTGCGGTATCAACGTTAAAATCTGGTAATAAAATCGTTCTCTTTGGAAATGGTGGAAGTGCTGGAGATGCACAACATATAGCTGCTGAGTTAACTGGTCGTTACAAATCTGAAAGAGTTGCATTACCTGCAATTGCCTTAACTACCGATACTTCTGCAATAACCGCCATTGGAAATGACTTTGGTTTCAACATAATATTTGAACGGCAAGTTGAAGCTCTTGCAAATAAAGGGGATTTGCTAATTGGTATTTCAACATCTGGAAATAGTGAAAATGTAATTAAAGCTTTTCAGAAAGGGAAACTAATTGGCTGTAATTCATTAGCCTTAACTGGTAAGAATGGTGGAAAAATGATTGAAGGGAGCGATCTTAATATTATTGTTCCATCAGATGATACAGCCAGGATTCAGGAAATGCATATTTTAATTGGACACATTATTTGTCAAGTTATTGATGATAATTTTAGTGATATCTAATGGTACTCGTCTGCAACTAACCCCATTCTTAAAATGTCGTGAGTTACACCATCTACTAAAGCCTCATTCCGTAAAATTCCTTCTACTTTAAAACCCATTTTTTCATTTATTCTGATATTGTGAATATTTGTATCAATTGTATTTAGATATATCTTTTTCAAATCTAGATTTTCAACTCCATATTTAATCCAATATTTCGTAGCCTCTTTTCCATAACCATGTGCTCTATGTTCTGGAACCCCAATCAATTTTCTTAGCTCAGCTTTACGATGAGTTTTATCGCAATTCAAAAATCCAACAACTCCAATAGGAGTATTATCCTTTAAAGTTATTATTCCAAGATGGTGATTATCTGATGAAACTAATTTCTCTATATTGCTGTCGCGTGAGCTAGTCATAGATAAAAAGAAATATCTTCCAAATTTATCATGACTCCAATCGTCAATCAACTTACTATCGCTTTCTTTATTAAATTCTCTAATAATTAAATTCTCAGTCTCTATGGGAAGAGTGGCAATTTTTGAAGAGTTTTTTATTGAACTAATACTATCAATTTCCTTTTCGAATCCATTGTTTTTAGTACTAATAGCATATTCAAGTAGAGAGTTCACAAATTTTAAATAGTCTTCATATTTGAAACCATAATCTAATGATTCTTTAAAAAAATTACGAGTAAGTGCTTCAATTGTTGCATCAGGTATTTTACTTTTTTCCATAAGATCCTAACTTTTTTAAACACAAATCAGTTTTGTCATTTCTTCTAAATAATCCTCAATGGTTCCAATAAAAATAATAGCGACTTATTTCAAAATGACATGCGTAATAAACTATTAACAAAAAATATTTATTATTAAAAACTCTGATTAAAATATAGAAAAAGGCTGTATCAATTTCATAGCATTCGCTCCCTATTACCACAACAAGGTGAATTTGATACGGCCTATTTTAAACTACTTTTGGCTTAATTATTTAATTCTAATTATTAATCCATCATCATACGAAGAAAATCAGAACTCTCATCATCTTCGCGTGCTTCATCTTTACTATTTTGCTTAGACATTCTGCCTTCAAAGTTAAATCCATTCTTATTGATATTTTCTTCATCAAAAAGATTAACATTGCCTCCCATCCTTTTATAGGTTGGAACCTCCAAATCATCATTTTCATTAGGCTGAAAATCACCCAATGAAAAAGGTGTAAAGACATCAGCTTTTTCTGGTTTGGGCATAACTTCTTCTGTTTGTGGTTTTGTGGTTTTACCAAAACCTGAAGCAGCACTAAATCCTGTTGCAATAACAGTATATGAAACATACTCGTTCATTTCTTCTTTTTGAACTAACCCGAAAATAATGTTTGCTTCTTCCCCAGCGGCATCATAAATAACTTGGTTTCCATCATTAATTTCTTTCATTGTTAAATTAGATGATGCAGTTACATTTAGTAAAATATTTTTTGCTCCGTTTATGCTAATCCCTTCAAGTAGAGGTGAAGATATTGCTTTATGAGCTGCTTCCTCTGCTCTATTTTCTCCACTTGCTATTCCACATCCCATAAGCGCTTCACCGCTATGGTTCATCACAGAACGAACATCTGCAAAATCAACATTAATTCTACCAGAAACTGTTATAATATCAGCAATTCCACGTGTAGCCTCATGTAGAACTTCGTTTGGTTTATCAAAAGCTTTAAATGCACCTGCAGAATCATCAAGTATATTTAATATTCTCTCATTTGGAATCACTATTAAGCTATCTACATATTGGCGCATTTCGCTAATTCCCTCTTCAGCATTAAGCATTCTCTTCTTCCCTTCCCATCTGAAAGGTTTTGTTACAATTCCAATTACTAGTGCACCAATGCTCTGAGCAATTGAAGCAACTATTGGCGCTCCTCCTGTTCCAGTTCCACCACCCATTCCAGCAGTGATAAATATCATATCACTTCCTTCAAGGATTTTTGTAATTTTCTCTCTATCTTCCTCCAATGCTTTTTTACCAACATTCGGATCAGCACCAGCACCAAGTCCTTTAGTTAAATTGGTACCAATTTGAAGTTTGTGATTAGCATTACTTGTAGCTAATACTTGGGCATCAGTATTAATTGCAACATACTCAACTCCTGAAAGTCCTCTCTTCATCATACTTTCAATTGCGTTGCATCCTCCACCGCCAACACCTATAACCTTTAACTTTGCGGACAAAGTTGGCTCATGATCAAGTGTAGCAAATTTAGACATAAATCCTCCTTGTTGTGGTTTTGTTATAATTCATCAAAAAACTCTATTACTTTCTTAAAAATTCCATTTATGTTCAATTTCCCTTTTTTCTTTTTATCACTTGTTCCTCCCCAAGTATCACTCGAGGTTGAACCAGGTACACCCTTAATTAGACCTGAAACCGTTGCGAATTCTGGGCTTCCAATTTCATCGGATAACCCTTCACCAAGATCTAGTGGAACTCCAATTCTACAAGGTAAACCAAGAACGCTTTCGGCTAATTCAGGACACCCACGAAGCAAAGCCCCACCACCTGTAAGAACAACTCCTGCTTTAATTTTATTCTTTAATCCAGATTGTCTAAGTTCATTATCTATAAGTGCAAAAAGCTCTTTCATCCTTACACTAATAATTTGAGTTAAAAGCGTTACGGGTATTTTTACATTCCCTCTTGCTCCTACCCCCTTAATATAAATTGTTTCATCCTTAATTATTGCTTCCTGTGACGCATATCCATAATCTTTTTTCAGTTCCTCTGCATCTGCTGTAACAATTCCTAAAGATTCTCTAATATCATTTGTTACTTGATTTCCGGCAACACCAAAAACTTTTGTATGCTTAATGCTGTTGTCATGAAATATTGCTATATCTGTAGTGCCTCCACCAATATCAATTAGTAAAACGCCTAAGTCTTTTTCATTCTCTTCCAATACTGAAACACTAGAATCTATTGGTTGAAGAATATAATCTCTTACTACATATCCAGATTTTTCGACTGAACGCTTAATATTTTGTATAGCTGGAATTGCAGCCAGGACTACATGGTTTACCGCTTCTAATCTTGTTCCACACATTCCAATAGGATTATCAATACCCCCTTGGTGATCAACCGAAAACTCTTCTGGAATAATATGTAATATTTGTCTATCTACTGGAATTTTGATAGTTCGTACATCAGCTTTCAATCTATCTAAATCACTTTGAGTTATTTCATCATCGTCACCATTAATTGTAACAAAATTGCGATGTCTTAAACTTGTAATATGCTCACCCGCAACTCCAACATTCAATTCTTTAACTTCAATACCAGCTCTATTTTGTGCTACTTCTAACGCATCTGAAATTGCTTGACTT
>CBDUTO010000170.1:0-8249 GCA_965370315.1 uncultured Melioribacteraceae bacterium | reverse complement strand
TTTCTGTAGCACTATCTTTTGATACCCCGTCCGCTCGCGGCGGGGAGCTTCATTTTGCATTATGCCTTGGTTAATATCGAGCAATTTGAAATTCAAAAAATAAAATCATATTTCACAATCGTTCTCTAGCATAAAATATGTGAAATCTTAATTATTAAGTGTACCAATAATTCTTTTTTTTGAAAACATAAAAAATATTAAACTTATTCTGAAAACATTTCATTTAATACATCAAATATTTTTCTTTGTATTCTTTTATCAAGGGAATCAATTTTCTTAATAAGTCTCGATTTATCGATGGTTCTAATTTGGTCTAACACAATTTGTCCTTGTTTTCCATTTACTTTGCACTGTACACGAGTAGGATACTTCCTCAATCGAGAGGTGAGAGGAGCAATAATTAAAGTAGATATATTTCTGTTCATTTCGTTTGGAGAAATGATAACACATGGTCGAGTCTTTTTTATTTCACTTCCAATTGTTGGGTCAAGTGAAACAAGATGTACGTTAAATCTAGAATAATCCATCACCAAACCCACTCGTCATTATCCCACAAATTTTGTGAATTTAAGCCATCGCCATCAAGTAAAGCATCATCATGTTCAGCAGACATTAGACTGAAAGCTTTGTCCCAATTTTCTCTTTTGTTTTGAACAGATTTAATTATGATACTATTGTTTTTAACTTCAAGTTCAATATCATCAGTAAGATGACTTTGTTCAATAATAGATTTTGGTAATCTAATACCTCTAGAATTTCCAATTCTTATTATTTTTGTAATCATAATAACCTCAAATAAATGTAGCTACAATGTAATAACATCTATTCTCTTTGTCAAATTCGAGGTTTATTCATTATACAGAGTTTAGCTGAAATAAAATTGGAGTGGATAAAAAAAAGACCTCCAAATTTGGAGGTCTTTTTGTAAAGCAATATAAATTTAACTACTAGTTAAATGCAATAGAAACACCAGCATTAAAAGATTGAGGTGCGCCGAAGAATACTTCTGCAGCTTGAGCACTGTGAGTTTCAGAGCCATAAACTCCATTATATTTACTATTATCAGTAGCATCTTGAATATATAATGCGTCAAGTAAGTTGAAAACATGAGCAAATACTTGGAATGATACTCCAGAAAGTTTATATGGAAGATCCCAATTAAAATGAAGATCAACTAAACTGTAGCTTGGAGCCATCCAGCTTTGTCCCTTGTCAGCAACGTCTGTTCGTTGTGTTGCTTGCCAGTTTGCATAATAATTGTCATAAAATCTCCATGTTGCTTGGAGTGACATTCCTTTCATTGGAAAAATAGTTGCACCAAGAACAATAGATGATTGAGGTTGGTCGCCAACTTTTACACCATCCAAATAAAGTGTTAATGTTGAGTCAAGTCCACTTGTGTAATCTTTGTAATCTGCATTTGGATCGTTAGTTTGTTCCCAGCCACCATATGAAAGAACAGCATCTAGTCTTAATAAACTAACAGGTTGATAGTTTAATTCTAACTCAACACCTTTATGTTGTGAGTCCATGCCATAGATTACAATTAGTCCATCATCACCAGTAAATTGATCAAAATCATTCTGAGTAACTGTTCTGTTAGACCAATTAGTATAATACACATTTAAATTTGTATTTAACTTATTTCCAAAGAACTTGTTGTTAGTTCCGATTTCAAAAGATGTAAAAATTTCATTATCTTTATTTATAAGTTCACCAGTTTGGTCATTGATTACAGCATCAAATATAGGTACTTTGCTTACATAACCAACATTTGCATACATACTATTTGTTGTTGTAAAACGAAAACTGGCACCACCCTTAACTTGATAACCACTAATCCAATCACTTTCAGTAAAGACTTCGTTACCAGAAGCATTCTTTTTAAAATGGTCAGTAAAAGTATATTTGATAGTAGAAAGACCTGCTGTACCATAAGCTGTTAATCTATCTTTTGAGTATTCTGCCTGAGCATATCCACCCATCCAGTCAACTGTATTTGTATTATTATAAGCAATTTTATCGCCAAGAACTTTTTTATCTGTAGTAGCAAATTCATCATCTGTATTTATATAAAAATTACCACCTAAAAGATCCCTAACTTCTCTAAAGTGATCAATTTCAGCTGTTCTCAAATCAATACCGAAAGATGTTTTCCAATTATTATTTAATTTCCAATAAGCTTTAGATATTAAGCCAAATGTCCATTGATTGTTACGACTATTACGAAGGATACCTATTGATTCTCCATCTTCTTTTATTATTTCCGTTTTGTCAACCCAATAACTACCAGCAGGGCCTTGGTTTGCTGCTATTGTAGCATCCCAGTTTCTTGTCCAAGGGCTTCTACCATAGTAGTATTTATAGTCGTCATCACCCAAATTGCCATCAGCATCCTGAGTATATATCGAACCAAAAGTACCTGTTCCACCACCTTCTCCACCAGAATAATAAGCAGTCGTATATAAACTAACTTTTTTAGAGAGCTGAGAATACCAGTTTAAGTTTACTATTGGCTTGTGGAAGAAATTTTCTCTTTCGTTTATGAAATTAGGATCGTAACGATCTATTTCACTTCCATCCCATTGTTTCCCAGTATAGGACGAACTTACTGGTGACCAGTTCTGATTGAATTTTGTCCCAACTTGCTTGTAATTACTAACATCAGAAACAGAATATCCAAGTTCTTCTTTTGCAAAAGTAGAGTCATAAGCAGCAGCATTTTGTTTGTATAAATTTTGACCGTGACGTTGAGGAGCACCCAGAGCATAAAGTTCTAATCTGTTATTCTCATTAATTTCATAACTTAAACCCATATAGTAAGCCCAAGCGTCTGTCCATGTTTTATCAATAAGTCCATCACCAGTTTTTTTTACTAGATTTACATTAACTGCAAAATCACCCATTTTACCTGAGCTTGCTCCAAGCGAAGTTTTTAAGAATGCACCACTGCCAAATTCTTGTTTTAGCTTCACTCCAAATTTTTGTGAGGTAGGGTCAGAAATTATGTTCATTGTACCACCAATTGAAGGTGTTGCTAAGTTAACAGCAGAAAGACCTCTCTGTAACTGGATTGATGAAGTAGCATCGCCAAGTCCATCCCAGTTAGACCAATAAACCCAACCATTTTCCATGTCGTTCACAGGAACACCATTAATCATGATTGCAATGTTTTTTTGATCAAAACCACGAATATTAATTCTTGCATCACCAGCACCACCGCCTTGTGCAGTTGCATAAACTGAAGGAGTTGTGTTAAGAATCATAGGAATATCTCTTGAACCTAATTGCTTTTCCAACTCTTTTTTGTCGATGTTTGTGAAAGCAACAGGCGTCTCTCTCTCTTTAGCTCTGTCAGCAAGAACAGTAACATTTAGAGAAAATTGGTGATCTTTTAAAGAGAAGTTTAATTCCATGTTGTTTGTAACATTTACTGTCTCTTCAATAGTTTCAAAACCGATGTAACTGCAAACAACAGTATATTCACCAGCTTTTAGTGATGGGATAGAGTATTTTCCATCAATATCAGTAGCAGCACCCATTGTTGTGCCTTTAACATACACATTAGCCCCAACTAGATTTTCACCAGCTTCTGTGCTAGTTACTGTTCCAGATAGTGTATAACTTTGTGCGAATAGTGCTGATGTAAAAATCATCATCAGTACCAAGGTTTTGTAAATTTTCATCATAAAGCGTCCTTATGATTTGTTAGTAAATAAGTGAGTTAGGTTGTTTAATTGCGGTAGTAATTATAACTATTTAATAAGTCAAAGTGCAAATGTTTTTGCATATTTAACGATAATTTAATGTTCAATTTTTTTCCTAAATATCTGGCTAGTAAAATAAGATAAATTGATTTCAGGTAAAAAAATAATAACTTTGCTAATGAAATCCTAGAGCAGAATTTAATTATTATTATAGAAACATAAAGCAATAGTATTCCAAAAATTAGATCACAAAAGAGTATTTTACTACTTTAGTATTTGCAAGATATTTTATAAGAGCAATGAATGATGCATTATAGCAATAGCTTATCACTATTAGAGTATAAATTATCCTGTTTTTAATAGGATTATGTTCTAATAGATTTCAGATGAGAGGTTAATAAGTTGAAGTAAATCTAACTCAATTGCGCTCGTTCTTGTTCAGATAATAAACAAATTGCTTTTATAGGAATTCTATTTTAAGTCGTAACTCAAGAGCATATGGACTCATTATTTTTAAGGTAACTTGTTCTAATATTGTGGATATTATTTAATCAAATATATAAATGGACTATACAAGATGAAAAATTTAAATTTGAAACTGGCCAAAATAAAATTGGTTGTTACCGATGTAGATGGAGTACTAACAGATGGTGGACTTTACTACACGGAAGAGGGATTAGTAATGAAAAAATTTAATGTAAAAGATGGCATGGGAACGAGACGACTAAAAGAATTTGGATTTGAATGTGGGATAATCTCAACCGATGGGGGAGAGCTAATTGAGGTTCGTAACAAAAGATTAAAAATGGACTTTCTTATTACCGGCACTTGGGATAAACTAGAAAAACTAAAAGAAATTTGCGAAGAGAAAGAAATAGAGTTAGAGAATGTTGCATATCTTGGAGATGACGTTAATGATTTGGAAATTATTAATGGAGTTGGATTCTCTGCAGCACCAAGTGATGCAGTAGATTCAATCTTAGCTTCAGTAGATTTTGTCTGCAAGCGAAAGGGTGGTGATGGGGTATTTCGAGAATTCGCAGAGTTAATAATATCTGCAAATAAACAATAATATATATATAGTAAGAACTATGAATAAATTCCTTCATTTCATATCTGTTGCCTTTTTAGGAATAACATCACTACAAGCACAAGTGATTTCTGGAAATGTGAAAGATTTTTTAACAACGGAAAATCTTGAAAATGTGATGGTTGAAGTAACTGATGTAAGTAGTAACATTGGTGACACGTTATATACAGATTTCTTTGGTAATTGGAGTTATCAAATAACATCAGTTGCAGAAGTTCATTCACCAAGTAAGTTTATTGTAGACCAAAATTATCCCAATCCATTTAATCCAGCTACAAATATTTCTTTTAGTATTGATGAGTCAGAAAAAGTGACTATTATAATTCATGATATTCTCGGAAGAATAGTTGACAAGAAAGAGTATGCCTTGCAGAATGGGAACTATACTATCAGATATGAGGGAATGGGATCGGCAGGAATTTATTTCTATACTATTAGAACAGCAACACAATCCGTTACAAAAAAAATGAATCAACTAGATGGTTCTAGCGGAATTGGTTTGACAAGTTTGCAGTCAACGGCTTTTCGTAGTAAAACAAATCTCGGAAAAACCACAGATTCTGAAGTTAGAATTGTATGTTCAAAATATACATATGTAAGTGACACCCTAGTTGTTACTGTTGGCGGAGGGGAGAATATTTCAAGAACTATAGAACCTCTTCATTTTAATGCTACATTAGTAGATTTACACAATGATATCTTAGAACGAATATTTATGGTGGATCCAAACTATAACATTGGAGAATACAATACTAAGTTTGAGACCGATATTCCTAGATTAAAAATGGGTGGTGTGGATTTGCAGTTTTTTGCTGCTTGGGTAAGTCCGTCTGCATATTCTGGTAAATATTTTAATACAACAGTAGATATGATTGAAAAATTAGACTATGAGGCTGTATTAAATGCTAATGATTTAAGTAGAACAAATAATTACATTTCTTCCATGAGCGCAATTAAGCAAAATAAAATTGCTGCAGTAATAGGTGTTGAAGGTGGACATTCAATTGAAAATAGTATGGATAAACTAGTTCAGCTTTATAATATGGGAATGAGATACCTTACCATTACTTGGAACAATAGTACTGACTGGGCAATTTCCGCATCTGATTCAAGAACTTCAACCGTTGGACTCAGTGATTTCGGAAAAGATGTGATTCGTAAAATGGATTCTCTTGGTATTTTAATTGATATTTCACACACTGGGATTAAAACAATTACAGATATTCTGGAAATTACACAAAATCCAATAGTGGCTACTCATTCTGGAGTAAGAGCAATAAAAAATCATTCTAGGAATTTATACGATAATCAAATTAGATCAATAGCCAACAGTGGCGGTGTTATTGGAATTGTATTTTATCCTCCATTTATAGGGGATGCAAACAATGATAGTGATTCAGATATAGATGATGTGATTGCTCATATAGATTATATCGTAAATTTGGTCGGAATAGATCATGTTGCGCTAGGCTCCGATTTTGATGGAACAGGAGGCAATTTAGTTAGCGGATTAGATGATGTTACGAAATTCCCAGTTTTAACAAAAGCACTACTTGATCATGGCTATACGCAGACCGAAGTAAGAAAAATATTAGGTGAAAACTTTTTGAGAGTATTTCAACAAGTCTGTAACTAGTTCTATAACATCTTTTACAACATAAAATTAGTGCCACATAATTATTAAGCGGCACTAATTTATAAGTAATAATTTATTGAAATTATTTAAGTAGCATCATTTTTTTTGATTGAGAAAAGCTTCCTGTTTGAATTTTATAGATATAAACTCCACTTGGTAAATATGATGCATTAAATGAATGCTCATAGTTGCCGCTATCCATTCTTTTATTTATTAGTGTTGCAACCTCTTCGCCAAGTATGTTGAAAACCTTTAAACTCACCATTCCAGATTTACTCAAACTAAAATTAATGCTTGTGCTAGGATTAAAAGGATTTGGATAATTTTGCTCTAATGAATATGTTGTTACTCCCTTCAGTTTATCCTCAACATCTGTAATTAAGTTATAATAAACAGCATCTATATTAGAAGCAGTAAAATAAAAATTCCATCCATTGTTTCTAGGGTCTGCAAATTCTAGAAAGCTATTGGCTAACTCTTTTGTTCCATTATTCCATCTATTGTATGATGCAAAATTTAAATTTCCATTCTCCTTGTAGTTGTAAGAGTATTCATAAGTATTCGTCCATTTAGTAGTATCCCAGCTCTCACAGAAGTCTAATGTCATAAGTTGGTTTGAATCATAGATGGAACTGTATCTATAGCGTGGTGTCCATAAACTATCTTCCGTATCCCAAAAATTTAATAAAAGTAAAGTTCTGTTTTTGTTGGAATCAAATTCATAATTTCGTAGTTGATTATTTACCCATATACTATCACTACTATTCCAGTTCTCAGATAACTCAGATGTAATATTATTCGAGGAATCATGTCCGTATGTAGTTTGTGCTGAAATTTCCCACGCTTCTTCTGCAAATATTTCAATTAATGCAGAGGTAATGTTTTTATTAGAATCATATCTACTTGTTCTCTTGGTTTTTCTAAAAAGGGATTCACCAAAAAACATGGAATTGTTTTCAATTACAAGATTTCCATCAATATCGTATTCATTGTGAGCAATTATTGAAAAATCGATATAGTCATAACTCATAAAAATTGTTCGATCTGCAGAATCAAATTCTTCTATAATAATCATACTATTTACCCATTGTGTGCTATCCCAAGTTTCTTCTAAAGAATATGTCATATTATTATTCAAATCATACTCACTTCTTGTTTTCGTTGCATTAATCCATTGGGTACCATCCCAAGTCTCTTTTAATTGAAAAGAAGAATGGTCTGTCACATTAAACTCAATAGTGTACCTGTCTAAATCAGTCCATTTATTGGTCTCCCACAACTCTGTTGTGTAACTAGTTAAATCGCCACCTGTATTGTAAATATAGCTTTCCTTATACTTAGTACCATCTGCTGTAGTAAATTTAACACTGTCAACTACATTTAGAGTTCCAGTAGTTTGTTTCTGGATATTAGAACTGGAATAGTTTGTAATCTGGTTTTCTTTATCAATTCTCTTTTTAATAATTTCTGCTAATTCACCTTGTTCTGTGTTTTCATAAAATTTTAATAATAAATTCTGTTTTTCTGTTTGTGAATAAATAGTTGATATACTCAATAAAACAAGTAATGTTGTAAAGATTGTGACTTTCCGTAGCATAAAATTTCCTGTACTTAATAGTTAGTTAAATTATCTGGATGCATGTAGAGTAAATAGTATTCTCTATTTCTTTTACATGACGAATTATTATCGAAAATTATATCGTATTATTTACTATTAGTTAAAAATAAATATGCATCTATGTATGAATGAAAAAGTGAAATTCATAAATAAGTAAATATATTAGGTGTCTGACGAAATGTACCCCATCGATTATGA
>CBDUTO010000169.1:0-8298 GCA_965370315.1 uncultured Melioribacteraceae bacterium | reverse complement strand
CACTTCTCAATTTTTTTCATAATTTATTATAATAAATTACAAATTCATTTCTTATTATTACAATTAAATAATTAGCACATAATATAAGATTTCGTTGAGAATCTATTGAGCAAAGACTTCAACAATCAAATGATGAAAGGACAAATGGAATTATTACTCGGAGCACATACTTCCACAGCTGGTGGAGTATCAAAGGCAATTACTTTAGCTGAGAAGCTAGGTTTTACAGCAATTCAAATTTTTTCGAAAAACAATAACAGATGGGAAGCAAAACCATTAGATCCGGTTGAAGTTCAAAAGTTTAAATCACTCTGGGAAAATTCCAATATTGAGTTTATTGTTACGCACGATTCCTACCTAATTAATCTATGTGCAAAGAGCGAAATAAATTTGGTAAAATCTCGTAATGCATTTATTGATGAATTAGAACGCTGCGAAACATTGGGTATTAAGCATTTGAACTTTCATCCTGGAGCACATGGTGGACAAGGTGAAGAAGATGGATTGAAAATGATTGCCGAATCTTTGAATATCGCTCATCAAAAAACAAGCGGATTTAATGTAAGCAGTATGATTGAACTCACAGCAGGACAGGGGACAAATCTTGGATATAAATTTGAACACATTGCAAGAATAATTGAGCTAGTTGAAAATCCAGAACGCATCACAGCGTGTATTGATACAGCACACATCTTTGCTGCTGGATATAATATTAAGGATGAATTGGAATATGAAAAAGTAATTTCTGATTTCGATTCAATTATTGGTCTTGATAAACTTCAATGTTTCCATATAAATGATAGTAAAAAGGAACTTGGAAGTAGGGTTGACAGGCATGAGCATATTGGGAAAGGCTACATTGGGCTTGAAGGATTTCAAAATATAATGAATGATGATAGACTTACCCATATCCCAAAAATTCTTGAAACTCCGAAAGGGAAAGAGCTATTAGAAGATTTAGAAAACTTGAAAGCTCTCAGAAGTTTAATAAAATAGTGATATTAAGAACATTAAAGGCAACATAATATGTTAAAGAACAAAAGCTTCGCATTTAAAATGAGTCTGACAATCCTTATTGCTGTCTCAACTATTTTTATTATTAGTTTTCTGGTCAACAATATATATACTCGCCAAATTGTTTTAGATTATGTAAAGGAAAATGCAAAGCAAACGGCTTACTTAAATATATCTAAGATAGAGGATGTTCTAAACAGAGTTGAAAAAATTCCTTTAAATTTAGCTCGGTTAATTGAAAATTCAGAATTAAGAGATGATGATCTTAGAAGTATTATACAATCCCTTGTCTACAGTAACCAAGAAATCTATGGAAGTACTGTCGCTTTTGAAAATAAATACAACGAAAGGGAGAAGAGAAATTTTGCTCCATATTTCTATATAAAGGATAATCAATTAAACTATGCAAATCTTGCTCATGAGTCGTATGATTTCCATAATCAGGACTGGTACAAAACCCCAAAGGATAAAGATTCTGCAATGTGGATTGAACCATACTTTGATGAGGGTGCAGGAAATATATTGATGACTACATACTCTGTTCCCTTCTATTTTTCAATGGAAGGAGAAAAAAATTTTAGAGGGGTTGTAACAGCTGATATCTCATTAAAATGGTTAGATGAGATTGTAGACTCAATTTCCATTCTTAAAAGCGGATTTGCTTTTCTACTTAGCAATGATGGTGTAATTATATCCCATCCAAACAAAAATAATTTAATGGAAAATTTGTATGACGTAAGTAAAAGCAATGAGCATTGGGGAAATAAAAAAAGAATTATCACGGATATGTTAGAGGGAAAAGAAGGAGTTGAAGAGTATGAGTCCATTCACCTAAACAAATCAGCATATCTTTTTTATACTCAATTGCCATCGAGCAATTGGACCTTAGCACTAGTTTTTCCAAAGGATGAACTATATGATAATCTGGATAAAATTAATAACTATTTAATGGTTGGAATATTTGTTGGTCTATTATTTATAACAACACTCGTAATTATTGTTTCTAATAGAATGACAAAACCTCTACACACACTTTCTGAAGTTACTTCTGAAATTGCAGGGGGTAATTTCGAAGCAATATTACCTGAAGTATCATCAAATGATGAAGTTGGAAAGCTAACAAAATCGATGGGGTTTATGCTTACCGAGTTGAACAATTATATTATAGATTTAAAATCAACAACTGCTGCAAAAGAGAAGTATGAAAGTGAATTGAGAATTGCACACGATATTCAGATGGGAATGATTCCAAAAGTATTTCCAGAAATAAAAGAGATTGACGTTTTTGCAAAACTCAAACCAGCTAGAGAAGTAGGAGGCGATTTATATGACTTCTTTTTCTTGGATGATGATAATCTTTGCTTAATAATTGGTGATGTCTCTGGTAAGGGAGTTCCAGCATCTCTATTAATGGCTGTAACAAGAACCTTACTCCGTTCGCATGCGAAAGCTGGCTTAAACTCGTCTGAGATTGTGAATCTTATTAATAATTCATTAAATGAGAATAAAGAGACAAGATTGTTTGTAACATACTTTTTACTAATTTTCAATATTCGTAACGGAAAGTTAGAATTCACAAATGCTGGACATAATCCCCCACTTTTAATTAAACAAAATAGTGACATTACTTTTTTGGAATCTCCTCAGAGCTACCCTCTTGGAATTTCAACTATTTCTCCTTACAAATCAAATGAACTCCAGTTAAGTAAAGGTGATAAGCTATTTCTCTACACAGATGGAATAACTGAAGCACAAAATAGTAACGATAAAATGTATGGTGAAGAGAAACTAAAGGATGAACTATTTAATTGTAGTAATTACAACGCAAAAAGTATATGTAATTATATTTTTGGTAGCACAGAAAACTTCATGGGTAACGCTGAACAATATGATGATATGACAGTAGTATGTTTGAATTATTCAAAAGAGAGTTAGTCGTTGAAATTAGAGATTAAACATATATGGATAATATTTATAATAGTTGTTTTGGTTTCTGTTTTTTTTAGAATTAAAATTATACACGAACTTCCTCTAGGAATTACTGCCAATGAATATGGACTAACTGGATTTGATGATGAGCCAGCACATTATAATTATACTAAATTTATTTTAGCTAAAAATAAGTTACCTGTTCTAAAGAATAAAATAACAGATTCTGATGCTTTAATAATAAATGAGTTTGAATATCACCAACCTCCACTTTATTATGTTTTTGTAGCTAATATAGCACAAGTTTTTTCAATCACTAGTGATAGGAGTATTCTTCTACTAGGTAGGTATGTTAATTTTATTTTAGCTATTCTCTCAATAATTATTTTTTATAAAATCTTTTTGCTGTTTAAATGGAGTACTAGCAAAATCCTCTCGGCAATATCAATATATCTATTGCTTGGTAGTTCTGTTTATCAGTTCTCTGTTTTTGGAAATGATGGAATATCTTGGTTTCTCTTGTGGTTACTATTTCTACTTATCTTAAATGGAGTATCAAAAAACTGGATATCGATTATTATAACAATTACTTTATTGCACTACACTAAATCAAGTGTACTTGTACTATATCCTGTTATACTGTTTTCAGCTTACTGGTCATTTGCAAAAAATGGCTTTTCAAAATTTTTAGTTATAAAATATCTTTCCATATTTATTTTACCAATAATCCTTGCTTTCCCATGGTACTTGCATAATTACAATTCTTATGGAAGCTATTTTTCAATAAGTACAATAACTGGTGATTCCTGGTATTTTGTAGGTTCCTTAAAAGAGTCAATTTTAAAACTTTTTCATATGCCATATCTTTTCTTATATAGAATGCACTTTGATCCACCAAAGCCTTTACTCTCTTGGTTTAATTACATTCCTAATATTTGGCTTTTAGTTACTGGAGTATACTGGATAGTGAAATCAAAGAATTTCTTAACTGAGAATTATAATGTTCAGTTAATAAACATTCTTCTAATATCAATGATTGGGGCATACTTATATTATGCAATTCCTACAGGATACACAGAGGGAAGACTACTCTATCCTGGACTACCAGCAATATTATACTTTATGACAGAGGTTCTTTTTCACAAAAAGATAAAGGATTTATTTTATGATGGCTGGCAGATATTATTGATACTTCTAATATTTTTACCATCTTACATAATTGGGTTTTATATGTAGGCTTACTCTTTCAATGCTTTTTTCAATAAGAGACTGTCATTACGAACCCTTCCGTTGGGCGAGAAATCTTTTTATTATGGGAGTTTTCTCACATTCATCCGAAATGCCAAACATTAAAAATTATATTATGGAAATTCTAATATTAAACCAGAATACTATATTGGAATATCCTCAGGGGGTGGTGGAGAATCATCATTTGACATTGAAACATCATCATGGAATAAATCTAAATTCTCAAACCTTGCATACTCTTTAATAAATTTAAGTTTAACCTCGCCAACAGGACCATTTCGTTGCTTACTAATAATTATTTCCGCAACTCCCTCTGTTGAATCACCATTACTGAATTGGGTAATTCCATAATACTCTGGTCTATATAAGAATATAACAACATCAGCATCTTGCTCAATTGCTCCAGACTCTCTAAGATGTGAAAGCATTGGACGTTTATCAGTTGTTGCTTCAACTGCTCTATTAAGCTGTGACAAAGCAATTACTGGAACATTTAAATCTTTTGCAAGTGCTTTTAGTGAGCGTGATATTAACGATATTTCTCGCTCTCTACTCTCTACTTTACTACCTGCAGTCATTAGTTGAAGATAATCGACAACAATTAATCCAATACCCTTTTCTTTGTGCAATCTACGAGATTTAGCTCTCATCTCAAGTATAGAAAGACCTGGAGTATCATCAATATAAATAGGTGCTCCACTCAACTTGTGCACAGTACGACTAATTTTTTGCCCATCAGAATCTCTAAAATTACCAGTTCGTAAGCTGTGTGCATCCATCCTAGCTTCTGCTGAAATAAGTCTAGTTGCAAGTTGGACTGTTGCCATTTCAAGGCTAAAGAATGCTACTGGAACATTATAATCAATAGCAGCATTGCGCATAAATGAAAGAGCAAATGCAGTCTTACCCATTGATGGACGAGCCGCAATAATAATTAAATCAGATTTTTGATATCCACCAAGCATTTCATCTAATTGGATATAACCTGTTTGCACAGATACTGCTCCAAGTTTATTCCCTTTGATTGCTTCAATCATTTCCCATGCATCTTTTACTGCTGTCTTCATAGAGGTAAAAGATTCTTTTGTTCCCTCTTGAGATATTCCAAACATTTTTTGTTCAGCTTCATCCAGTAAATCGAATACATCCTCTTTTGCATCAAAGGCAGAAGTAGCTACATCTAATGAAGTTGTAATTAGCTTTCTTAATACCCATTTTTCTAAAACTATTCGAGCATGATAATCAACATTTGCTGCCGAAGAAATATCTTGTGCCAGCTTACTAACATAAGTCACACCGCCAGCTTCTTCAACCTTTCCTTGTTTTTTCAATTCCTCATAAAGCGTAACAGTATCAAGGGGTTCATTAGCCTCATATAAGGATTGAATTGAGTGGAAAATTACTTTATGTTTTGGATCAAAGAAAGAATCAGCTTTTAGAATTTCAAATACTTTTGGAATAGCTTCGTTATCTAGAAGCATTGCTCCAATAATCTCTTTTTCAACTTCTACAACAGCTGGTGGTTGTTTCGAAGATGATCTAACTTTTTCAATATTAAAATTATCACTCTTTAAATCCATTTACTTGCTCACTAGCTCATCAAATAGTTTTCGTAATTTTTGAACATCTTCCCACACAGGTTTTTTCCAATTTGGGTTTCTCAATAATGCTGCAGGATGGAATGTCACCATTGTTTTTATTCCATTTATTTCGTGTATATCGCCACGCATTTTGGTTAGCGAATCTTTATTATCCAGCATTACATTTGCCGCAACTTTTCCAAGACAAAGAATAACTTTTGGTTTTATTAACTCAATTTGCTTATATAAATAAGGGCTACAAACTTCTCGCTCAGATGGAAGTGGATCTCTATTCTTTGGAGGGCGACACTTTAAAATATTAGCTATATATATATCTTCACGTTCAAACTTAATTGCTTTTAAAATATCATTCAATAATTTTCCTGCTCTACCAACAAATGGAATTCCTTCTTTATCCTCTTGAGCGCCAGGAGCTTCACCAATCAACATTAAATCAGCATTAGGATTTCCATCTCCAAAAACAAATTTATCTCGAGATGCACCTAAACTGCACGACTGGCAACTATTTATTTCATTATTAAAATCCTCAAGGTTTTTAATATGGGAAAACTGCTGCAAAGATTTCGATTCCACTTTTTTCATACTATTTTCATCGGATAATTTAGAACTACTCTTAATCTCAGTTTTTTTTTTAGGTGCCTCTATTTTAATAGATGTAAATAATTCATCTCCAAAAATTTCTTTTTGATTATCAAGCGACTCAATTATTTTCTCTTTTAAATTCAATATAGCCTACTTAAAATTTAATTACTCTGCATCTTTATATCTATATTCAAATTTGCGTTCTAATAACTCATCTAATGCTACAAGATGTGGTTTATCTCTTTTCTCAAATTGAAGAGATATTTTTTCTTGATCTGGATTTCCACGCTCTTCAAAATCTTCTTCTACAGCAGGTATCATTGTACTTACAAGTTGATTAAATTCCAATCTACTATCTTCATTAATCTGACGTGCTCTTTTACCAGCAACTACGACAGCTTCATAAAGATTTTCAGTTTGGGCTTCTAACTTTCTTAAATCAATTGGTGTGATAGCCATTTATTTCTCCTTCGTTAGTTCTTTACTTAATATGTTATAAACTTTATCTTGGGCATATTCTAAATTATCATTCACAATCTTGTGTTCAAAATGTGTTTGAAAATCTATTTCCATTTTTGCTCGTTCAAATCTTTTCTTCAGATCTACTTCTGATTCTGTCTTTCTATTTATTAACCTTCGTTGCAACTCATCGATACTCGGAGGAAGAATGAAAATCATAATTGCTTCTGGATACTCTTCTTTTATTTTAAGAGCACCTTTAACATCAACTTCTAATAAAACTGATTTTCCATTTTGTAATCTAGAATTGATATAACTTTTTAACGTCCCATAATAATAGCCATAAAAAGTTTCCCATTCAACAAATTCTTCTGCCTCTATCTTACTTTTAAAACCCTCTTCGCTTAAAAAGAAATAATCTAGTCCATCTACTTCAAAACTTCTTTTTCCCCGAGTAGTGGCAGACACCGAAAATTCAACTTCAGGTAATCTAGATAGAACATTCCGCACAATTGTTGTTTTACCAGCTCCACTCGGCGCAGAGACTACAAATACTTTACTCATAAATTAAAATCTACTCAATGTTTTGAATCTGTTCTCGAATTTTTTCTAATTCTTCCTTTATTTCCATTCCGCGGTTTGATATTTCTAGCGAAACAGATTTATTATTTATTGTGTTTGCTTCTCTGTTCATTTCCTGAATAACAAAATTTAACTTTTTTCCAACTTCAATACTATTAGATAAAGTCTGTTTAAACTGTTGAATATGACTATTTAGCCGAACCGTTTCTTCAGTAATATCATATTTTTCTGAAAGAAGAGCCAATTCCATTTTTAATCTATCATCATAATCAGCTAGATTTTCTACTAATTCCTTTGCCCTATCTTTCAGCTTTTGAAAATATACTTCAACTGTTCCACGTCCCAATTCAGAAATTTCTTTCACGAGATTTTCAATTTTGGAAACTCTTTCAGATAAATCAATTACAAGAAGTTTTCCTTCCTCTTGTCTCATTTTTTTCAATTTTCCAATTGAATCGAGAACAGCTTCTTTAACCAGGTTATATTCTTCATCACTATTTTCAGATGTGTCTTTAAAAATTAAATTTTGAAAAGACATAATATCAGAAATCTGAACTTCTCCAGCTATTCCAGAATCTGATTTTATTTTCTGTAATAAAGCCACAACTCCTTTAAGATTTTTTTCATCGTAGTTTGGGAAACCATTATCAACATCGTCATGTTTTAAAAAGATGTTTAGCGTTACCTTACCACGGTTGATGTTTTGCTTAATAAGATTTCTAAATTCAATTTCTTTATCATATAAAACTTTTGGTAAACGCAATGAAATATCTAAAAATCGACTATTAATACTTTTAATTTCAGACTCAATAGTAAACCTTTCAGATAAAACGCTCGACTTACCATAACCTGTCATACTTTCTATCATTTTATCCTCAAAAAA
>CBDUTO010000168.1:0-8393 GCA_965370315.1 uncultured Melioribacteraceae bacterium | reverse complement strand
TACATACAATTTTGATTGTAAACAAATATAATAAATTGGAGAAAAAATGGAATATTCCTTTATAATGAAAAACAAACTAATTCTATTTGGAGTTTTGTTGAGTTTAAGCTCAATCTTTGCTCAAAACCCACAGGTTGGGCTTGACGAAGCGATTAAAATGGCTCTAAAGAATAATAGAGAAATTGAAATTGCAAAAATGGGTGTAGTGAAAGCGAATGCTGCAGTATCAGAAGCATTTGGATATGCTTTACCTTCTTTGGATGTTTCAGGTAACTTCTCTCATTTTATCGAAAAACCAATGATGGCATTCCCAGATTTTGAAGCAATGCTCAACAATTCAACTTATGGAGTCCTTTTTAATGAGGGAATTATTCCAGAAGATGATAGCAAATATCTTCCAATGGATTCAAAATTACAAACATTTGCCAGGTCTAATAATTTTGAAGCTACTGCACAAGTAACACAAATACTGTTTAATTCTGCTGTATTTACAGGAATTGGTGCATCAGAAATTTATCTCAATTTGGCTAAAGAGAATTTGAAAAGAATAATTTCTGAAACAGTACTTTCAGTGAAAAAAGCATATTATGGAGTTTTATTAACAGAGGAGCTTTATGGCATTGCACAGGCACGATTTACTAATGCAAGTGATCATCTTAGTAATATAAAAGCGATGAGATCACAAGGTTTAGTCTCTGAGTTCTCAGAACTACAAGTAGAGGTGCAAGTAGAAAATATTAGACCAATTTTAGTTAAGCTTGAAAATGCAAATATTGATGCTAAAAATGGCTTGAAAATTCTAATGAATATGCCACAAGAAACTGAAATTAGGATACTTGGCAAAATGGAATATACCGATGAAGAATTACCAAACGAGTTAGATTTGGTTAATGAAGGAAGGAATTCAAACTTTACATTAAGCACTTTAAAAATAAAAAACCAACTTGATGATGAGTTTACCGCAATTGACCGCAGTGAATATTGGCCAACACTTGCTGCATTTGGCAATTACTCATATGCTGGTTCAAGTGATGAATGGGATTTTCAAAACTACTCCTCATCAATGGTTGGTGTAAGCTTATCTATAAATCTTTTTCAAGGTGGAAGAACTGCAAATAAGGTTGAGCAAAGTGTAATTACTTCTCAACAAACTAAAGAGCAGATTCACAGCTTATCTGACGCAACCGAAATGCAAGTTAAATCAAATCTAAATGATTTGAATCGTGTAAAAAGAGAAATTGAAGCAATGGAAAGAAATGTATCTCTTGCTGAAAGAGCTTACAAGATTGCTGATAATAGATATAAGGAGGGTGAAGGTAGCGAACTTGAAGTTAAGGATGCAGATATTGCTCTTACTGATGCACGTGTAAACCGTACTAATGCTATACACGATTATCTAATTTCAAAAGCGTCACTTTTCAATTTGGTTGGACGTATAGATGAAGAGTATTACAGTTTTGTTGTGAAACATATTAGCGAATTAGAATAATATTAAAAAGTTTTAAAAATGAAAAAGGACAAATTATGAATTACGTATTGAAACAGCTATTCCAAATTACAATTATTTCCCTTTTTGCGGTAATAGGTTTTGTTGGATGCTCTTCAGAGGAAGTTGAACAATCTAAAAGCTTAGAGCAAATTCAAAAAGAAGAAGGAATACCTGTTACTGTAGAGAGAATAACAGAACAAAAATTTGATAAACAGCTAACCTTCTTCGGAAAATTTAAAGGGGATAGAGAAACAATAATTGGTGCTATGATTGGTGGACGAGTAGAAAAAATAAATTACCGTCCTGGGGATAATGTAAAAAAGGACGATGTTATTATTGAGTTTCCTGAAGACTCTCCAGCTTCCCAATTTCAACAAGCAAAATCCGCTTACGAAAATTCATCTAAATCTTTTAAGCGTATGAAAGCTCTTTTCGAAAAAGGCGAAATAGCACAAGCACAATACGATGGTGTTGAAACAAAATATTTGGTTGATAAAAGAAATTATGAAACAACGAGAGATATGCTAAATCTTGATGCACCATATGATGGAACCATTACTGAACTTATGGTTCACGAAGGGGATAATGTAAAAGAAAAAACCGCATTATTTACAATTGCTAAACTAGATAAAATGAAAATTAGGATCTGGCTTTCCGATTCTGAAAGAATGACAATTAAAAAAGGTATGAAAGCAGTTGCTACTGTTGAAGGAAAAACATTTGTAGGAAAAGTATCTGAGCTTTCACTTAGTGTAAATCCAATGAAAAACGCTTTTTATGCCGATTTGGTTTTTAAGAATAACAAGAGAGAAATATTTGCTGGCTCAACTGCAGATATTCAAATTATTACTTACGAAAAAAATAAAACAATAGTTATTGCACGTAATTTAGTGAAAGACGATTCTGGGAAAAAATATGTTATTCTAGCTAAAAATGATAAAGCTGAAAAACGATATGTTACTATTTCTAACGAAAATGGTGTAGGATATGAGATTGAAAGCGGACTAAAAGTTGGCGATCAATTAATAGTTAAAGGTAGTTCTAAATTAAATGATGGAACAAAAATTAAAGTGATTAAGTAAAGGAGAAAAAATGTTTTTAGCAAAACTTGCAGTTGATCGTCCTGTGCTTACCACAGTGATTTTGTTGGTCTTCATTCTTTTCGGAGGCTTAGCGTTTAATACATTAAATTTGAACAATATGCCCAAAGTTGAAATTCCCTATGCAACCGTAACAACAATTTACCCGGGAGCTGGACCAAAAGAGATAGAAACTTTAATAACAAAAAAAGTTGAAGATGCTGTTTCTACAATAAGTCAAATTAAAAAAATAGAGTCATACAATCTTGATGGTGCAGGAATTACAATTGTTGAATTTGAACTTTCAAAAGATGTGAATGTTGCAAATCAAGAGATGAAGGATAAGGTTGATCAAATTTTAAATGATTTGCCTTCCGATTCTAAAAAACCAATTGTTCAAAAAATTGATCTGAATGCAGCACCTATTATGGATATTGTTCTTAGTGGTGATTCAGATGCTAGAGAGCTCTATCAAATTGCTTCAACTGATCTGAAAGATCGATTGTCTCAAATAACTGGTGTTGCTGATGTTAATATAAGTGGTGGACAAGAACGTGAAATCCGCATAGCTCTTAAGAATAAAGTTGTATATGAAAACTTTATTTCTCTTCCACAACTTTTAGGTATTCTTGGTTCGCAAAATATCGATTTACCAAGTGGAACTTTTAAATTAGCCGATCAGGAATACTCAGTTAGAGTTAAAGGTAAATTTCAAAGTATTAAAGAGTTAGAGGATCTTGAAATTCCTACTGCTTTTGGAAATAAAAGATTAGGGCAGTTAGCAGATGTTGTTGATGGTGGAAAAGAAATTCGTCGCCGAACAATTTACTTTGATGCAGAGACAGGCATTTCAGACCCCAACGCTGTACGTCTTTCAGTAGTAAAGAGTTCCGATGGTAACGAGGTGGAGGTTTCTGATGCAGTTCATGCAGCTTTGCCAGACATTCTAAAAGAATTACCTGAAGGACTTTCGTTAAAAATTGTGAGTGATAATTCAGTTTTTACTCGTAGTTCTGTAGAGGATACAACAAGTAATATTTCACTTGGTGTGCTTCTTACATCACTAATTTTATTTCTATTTTTGTTCAACATACGCTCAACAATAATTGTTGCTCTTTCTATGCCGGCATCAATTATTTCAACATTCCTACTATTCCAATGGTTCGATATGAGTTTGAATATGATGTCATTGATGGGGATATCTGTTTCGGTCGGGGTGCTAACATCAAACTCGGTGGTAGTTCTCGAAAATATATTTAGACATAAAGATATGGGAAATTCTCCAAAGGAAGCCTCATTAAAAGGAACAACTGAAGTTTCTATTGCTGTAATTGCTGCAACTTTAACTAATGTGGTTGTATTTCTTCCAATAGCAAATATGTCATCTATAGTTGGGATGTTCATGAAAGAGATGGCACTTGCTGCAGCTTTTTCAACTATATTTTCATTACTATTCTCATTTACTTTAACTCCAATGCTTGCCTCGCTAATGATTAGAAAAGATGGTAAGGTTAATAAACTTGCTCAAAGAGCCGATAAATTTTATGAAATGTGGGATAGGTTTTACAGACAAATTCTTACAATATCTCTAAAAAATAAATTTGTGAGTATGGTAATTATTATAGCATCCTTTTCTCTGTTTGTTATTTCGGTTATGTATTATGGACCTAAGATTGGTTTTGATATGATGCCACAATCAGATAATGGTAGAGCACAAGTTACTGTTGAACTACCTCAAGAGTATAATCTTCATGAAACTGGAGAAGTGTTAAAAAAGATGGAAGAGAAGATTAAAAACTATCCTGGTATTACAAACATTATTACAGAACTTGGTAAAATTACTGATGTAAATACTGGAACAAATGTTGCACGTATGGATATAAATTTTGTACTTGCAAATGAAAGAGAGGAGAGTCTAGAATATTATATTTCATCTTTTGTTAAAGATTTATCCGAGATTCCTAATGCAAGATTAATTACTGTCGATTATAAACAGGATATGGCAGGCGGTGGTGCACCAGTACAATTCTTTTTAATGGGGCAAGAGATTGAAACATTAAATGAGTTAAAAGATGAAATATATGAAAAGATAAAAGATGTACCTGGATTGATAAATTTTGATCAGAGTTCTCGTGAAGGTAAACCAGAAATAACCATAGTACCAAATAGAAAGAAATTAAGTGAAACTGGTATTACTACGCAAGAAATTGCACTCACAGTGCGAGCTGCACTTGAAGGTATAGAAGCCTCTAAATATTTAGAAATGGGTGACGAATACGATATTGTTGTTACAATGAATGATGCATCGGTAGATACACCAGAAAAAGTTGGTAGAATTTCAATTCCTTCGCAAAATGGAACTGTTTATAGAGTTTCGCAACTTGCTACTGTTAACTTTACCAAAAGTTATTCTAAAATTTTGCATCGCGATAAATATATAGCAATTCAATTTACTGGCTCTCCTGCACCAGGGGTTCCACTTGGTGATATTACCAAAGAAATTGAAAAGCGATTAGAAGATGTCAAATTACCTGCTGGATATAAAGTTAAATGGGCAGGTATGGCAGAAATGATGGACGAAATGGTGGCAGATATGTCCTTTGCATTTATGTTAGCAATGCTTTTAACATACTTGCTTTTGGCTGCCGTTCTAGAAAGTTTTCTTCAACCAATATTTATTTTGCTTACTGTACCACTAGCAATAATTGGTGTGCTTGCTTCACTTTATTATACCGGAATTTCATTTGCAATAACTTCCTTAATGGCAATAATTATGCTTATTGGTATTGTGGTTAATAATGCAATTCTTATGCTCGATTATACAAATCAACTTGTACGTGATAAAAATCTTGGTGTAAAAGAAGCTTTAATTGAAGCGTGCCCAACAAAATTAAAACCAATTATAATGACAACACTTGCCATAATACTTGGTATGCTACCATTAGCAATAGGGTTTGGTTCTTCTGGTGTAGAAATGAGACAGCCACTTGGTGTAGTATCAATTGGAGGTTTAATAGTATCTACTGTTCTATCTCTATTTGTAATTCCTGCATTCTATTACATCTTTGAAGATAGAAAAAGCAAAAAAGTAAAAGCATAGTATATATTTTTGGTGCTTAGATATTTAATCTAAGCACCATTTTCTCTCTAAGTAAACGAATAAATTAATTGATTTAATAAAACCAAATTACATTTCATTGCTATAGTCGTTTGCTATTGCTTTATTACTAATTTGAATTTATCATTAACTAATACAAATTAATATGAAATACTATTTATGCCTACTCAGCATTATTATCCTCCTATCCACTCCAAGTAATAATTTAGCACAAGAAAATCAGCCTAAAATAGGATTAGTTCTTTCAGGTGGTGGTGCAAGAGGTTTTGCTCATATTGGAACACTTAAACTAATAGATTCGTTACAAATACCAATAGACTATATTGTTGGTACCAGCATGGGCGGTATTATTGGAGGGCTATATGCCTCGGGATACACTGGCAATGAAATCGAAAAACAAGTTCTATCATCAAATTGGATTGAAATATTAGGTGACGAACTACCAAGATCAGAAACTCCATACCTCGAAAAAAAAGATGATGGTGCATTTCTAATTGAATTGGGAATAGAGGGATTAAAGCCAGTTCTTCCAAGTGGATTTGTTAGTGGACAGTTGGCTTCGCTATTACTATCTGATTTAACTAGTGGAGTTGGTACAATCCGTAATTTTGATAATTTGCCAATTCCATTTAGATGTGTGGCAGTTGATTTAGTAACTGGAAGTGAAGTGGTACTTCAAAATGGGTCGCTAGCAAAAGCAATGCGTGCAACAATGTCACTTCCATCAATATTTAGCCCTGTAGAATGGGGAGACTCACTACTAATAGATGGAGGAATGCTGAATAATTTTCCATCAGATGTATTAAAAGAGATGGGTGCTGATATTATAATCGGTGTAAACATTGGCTCGCAGTTAGCACCCAAAGAAGAATTAAATAACTTAGTAGATATACTTTCGCAAACTATGGTACTAACAGATTTTGCAAAGCAAAGAAGAAATTATGAACTATGCGATCTCATAATTACTCCCGATTTGGGTGATTTTACTACAATGGATTTTGATAACGAAAAAGTAAAAAACATTATTCAAATAGGAATTAATGCAGCCTCTAAAAGCAAGAACCAACTTATAGAATTAAAGCAAAAGTATGTATATGACTTATCTGGAGAAAATAGTATTGAATATATTGAATCTACAGAACAAATTATTTCAGCAATAACTATTTCTGGTGAAACCTCTTATAACTTAGAATATCTTTATGAATTGATTGGTCATTCTCCCAATGATACACTGAATATAATTATGCTTAAAGATAATATTTCAAAAATGAAAACATCTGGCCTCTTTAAAAAAGTTGATTATAAGATTCATAGAATTACGAAAAATTCATTAACTCTTAACTTTAAGCTAGTTGAAAAAAAACAGCCCCTAATTTTTGGATTTACCATAATAGGAAATGAAAATCTTGGTTTCGATTTTATTATCGATTTATTAGCAATGAAAGCTGGAGACCCTTTTGACAAGCAACATCTTAATGAGCAAATTAAGTATATGTCAGGTTTAGGATATTTTGAAATAATAACATATATAATTGAGCCAGTAAGAGATAATTATTTACGAGTGGTTTTAACAGTTAAAGAGAAACCAATACGAAAATTTAGGTTTGGATTTAAATATGATGATCAATATAAATTCGTAGGATTTTTAGGCTTCCAAATTACAAATTTCCCCTTTGTTGGATTACGGGAAGAACTACTTATTCAATTTGCTGGATTAGTTAAATTTGATTACTCTGTTCTATATCCTTCTCAAACATTAGATCTACCAGTTTTCCCATACGCAAGAATAGCTTATAAGAATATTCCACTAGATATTTACAACTTAGATGGTGATAAATGGGCAGAATATAACGATGAATCATGGACGTTTGGTGTTGGTATTGGGCATATTTTCAATAACATCGGTGCTATTAGGTTAGAGTACAATCATGAATATACTAATATGGACCCAGAATTAGTTGGATTAGATACAACATTTTTTAGAACATGGAAGGACGAGCTACACGTTTTACATGCTGATTTATCTTTGGATCTTCTTGATGATCCAGTTTTACCACGTTCCGGATTATTGTTGGAAGCAAACTACGATTTAAGTTTAAAAAATCTTGGCTCTGATTTAAAGTATGGCTACTTCTCCATTGATGGCAAGCTAATAAAAACATTAGATAGAGACCATTCGTTTATCCTATCGGGGTTTTATACTGATTCATTTAATGAATTACCAAAATACAAATGGTCAATAAAAGGTGGAGCCAATTCTTTTGTTGGGATGAAAAACAACCAAGTTATCGGAACTAATTTTGGATATCTCCGCTTTGATTATAGATACGAATTTGTTAATAACGTATTTGTAAAACTTGTTGCAAATGCTGGTGTTTATAATTTAGTTGATATAATAACTGTGGAAGATAATTTCTATGGTTACGGTCTTGGAATAAGTATAAATACTGTAATCGGTCCTTTTGAATTATTATTCAGCAGAGGCTCTAAAAGTGCCGCAATTCCAGATGAATTTCAAAGTGTTGTTTATTTTAATGCTGGTTTTTCGTTTTAGTTAGAAATGGCGGCATTCTATGTCGATGGCGAAAAACACACAATGCAGCGTCCTGAAATAGGTTGCCTCTATATTTTCAAAAAGATTCATAAATAATTTATCGAAGATACTTTATTTATGCTGTAATTATCTCATATTTTTTGTAATAATTTT